>NZ_DASYJG010000029.1:0-45560 GCF_035996765.1 Baekduia sp. | reverse complement strand
TGCCGAACGTCGGGCCGATCGAGTCCTGCTGATAGGCCTTGGTCGCGCCGAACCGCTTCTCCAGGATCTGCTGGACGCCGGACGCCTTCTGGCCCGTCTCGCCGAGCGAGACCTGCAGGCCCTTGCCGCCGAGCGCCTTGTCGCCCTGGACCTTCTGGACCTCGGGGTTCTTGAAGCCCGCGTCGCGCAGCACCTGGGAGACCTGCTTCTCCGAGGGCGTCGTCGTGACGAACGCGACCTTGGCGCGCGTGCCGGACTCGAAGTCGATGCCGAAGTTGAGGCCCTTGCCGCCGATGGCCAGCGCGCCGATGAGCAGGATGATGCCCGACACCGAGAAGAACCACTTCGACGACCCCATGAAGTCCTGGGTCCAGCGGCGCTTGCGCTCGCCGGCGCCCAGGGCGTTGGGGTGGGTGATGATCGGCGAGCGCTGCATCGTGCCGAGGACGGCCTGCGTGGCCAGGACGGCCGTGAACAGCGAGGTCAGCGTGCCGATGCCCAAGGTGAACGCGAAGCCCTTGACCCCGGCCGTGGCCAGGATGAAGAGGATGAAGGCCACCATGAACGTGACGACGTTGGCGTCGATGATCGCCGCGATGCCCTTCTTGTAGCCCTGGGCGATGCCCGCGGCCACCGATCTGCCCCCGCGGATCTCCTCTTTGACGCGTTCGAAGATGACGATGTTCGCGTCTGCCGCCACGCCGATCGTCAGAATCAGGCCCGCGATGCCGGGCAGCGTCATCGTGATCGGGATCAGCTTGATCAACGCGAACAGGTAGATCGCGTAGACGACCAGCGCGATGACGGCGATGACGCCGAGCACGCGGTAGAAGGCCAGCAGGAAGAGCGCGACGATCGCGAAGCCGACGAGGCCGGCGATGAGGCCCTGGTGCAGCGCCTGTTGACCGAGCGTCGCCGAGACCTGCGACTGGGAGATCAGCTCGAGCTTGATCGGCAGGGCGCCCGTCTTGATCAGGTTGGCCAGGCGCTGAGCCGACTTGATCGTGAAGCTGCCCGAGATCTGCGAGCCGTTGGAGCCGTCGATGCCGTCCGGGTTCTGCTGCGGATCGATGTACGGGACCGAGATCAGCTTGTTGTCGAGGACGATCGCGAAGTGGTTGGCGACGTTGGGCGCCGGGACACCGGGCAACATCGCGGCCTGGCCGCGCTGGGCGATCGCGCGCGTCGTCTTCTGCCACTTCTTGCGGCCGCTGTCGGTGAAGTTGAACGTGACGTCGGGCTGACCCGAGCCGCCGGCGCCGCTGTCGGTGTTCTGCTGCGGGTCCTTGATGTCGCGCCCGAGCAGCGCCGGGTCGTCCTTGAGGATGTAATAGGCGTCAGACGCGGCGGCCTGCGCGGCCTTGTTGGTGCTGTCGGCCTCAGCCTGGACGATGAGGTAGCCCTGCGGAACCTCGACGATCGACGTCGGTCGCTTGCCGGAGTTCTTGCAGGCGTCGCGGGCGTCGGCCTCGGTGCCCTGCGGCCCGCAGAGGACCGTCTTGGCCTTGCTGTCGACCCCGTAGAAGAGACCGGCGGTCGTGTCGTCGGGCTCGTTGGTCGGCTTGAACTTCGAGGCGCGGGTGACCGCCTCGTAAAAGGTCTGCGTGCCGGCGCCGGGTGTCCCGGCCGACGAACCACCCGTGACACCCGAGTTGGTCGGGTCCGGCTTGCCGTCGGGACCAAGGACCGAGGTCTCCCAGTCATAGAACGCCAGAACGGCCGTCGTGCCCACCTGCTGCTGGGCCTGATCCGCGTTGCTGACATCTGGCAGGGACACGTCGATCTGGTCACTGCCAGAACGCTGGATTTCGGGCTCCGCGACGCCGAGGCTGTCGACGCGCTCGCGCATGATGTCCATCGTGCGCTGGATGGAATCCGACGTGACCTTGCTGAATTTCGTCGGCTTGGCCTGGTAGACGAGCGACGTTCCGCCCTTGAGATCAAGGCCTTGGCGCGTCTTCTTCGACAGCGGCGATCCAGGGATAATCACTGCCAACGACAGGATTAACAGAAGCCCGACGAGGGCGAGGACGATGAGATTTCTTCGGCGATCGGTCATGCGGAGCGGACGGCAGCGTACTGGGCTGGGACAGATGTGACGGCCGGACTCACTTGTCCGGCGTCAGGATCAGCAGCATGCCTCCGTCGTCATCGTACGCGGGGAACAGGTCCGCGGTCGCCTGAGCGGGCAGATCACCCTCCGCATTGACCTCCACCGGCTGGCGGAGCTTGCGCACGCCCCACTCGAGGACGGTGCCGACCGGATCGTCGTCGTCGACGAACTGCAACCCGAGCACGTCGCGGACCGGGCGGCCGATCACCTTCTCGTCGTCGAGGCCGGTGAGCTCGAACGAGCCGCGGCCGCACGCGATCACGTTGCCGTGCTGGTCGCAGGCAAAGAACGCGGCGTCCGGCGCGGGGTAGTAGTCGTCGAGCAGCTCGAAGAGGAAGCCGAAGCCGCATTTCGCGCAGCCGCGCGCTTGACGACGGAAGCCGGCGTTGCGCTCGGTCTCGGTCGTGCGGTTTCCGCAGTTGGGGCAAATGAAGAGGTGGGCCATCGTTTCGGTCAGCAGGGTATCCGCACGGTGAACACACTTCGTGACCGAGTGGTTGCAGCCTTCATCTCCACACAACACGCTGGCCACGTTGCAGCCTCGCGCCGGGTCCTCTGGTAGACCCCCGGGCCAATGGAGAGCTCGGGACAGCACCCCTCAGACCCAGAGGTGCCGCTCGGCGACGCGGCGATCGCAACCGAGATCGCCAATGCCGCCGCGCGCGGACGCGGCGCCGATCGGGCGCCGACGCTTGATCAGCTGCTCGCCGCGTTCGGTGAGCCGGCGCCCACGCCCGAGGCCCGCCGGCGCGTCGCCGCCGCCATGCGCGTCGCCGGAATGGGCGTGCGGCCCGATGTCCTGACCGCCGAGCCCGGGCAGCGGCTGCTGCTGCTGCCGCCCGGCGGCGGTTCGGTCGGATCGCGCGGCCGGGCGCTCGCCGGCCTGCTGGCGGTCGCCGTGATCCTGGCCGCCGCCGCGGCGGGCGCGACGCTGCTGAACGCCGGCGGTGACGACGACCGCGTGGCCGACAAACTGCCGTCGGAGACGTCGACCTTCCCGGTGCAGACGAGCGCCGCGCCGGCGTCGACCACGACCGAGACCACGACGGACCCGACGACGACCGAGACCACCGCGACCGAGACGACGGCCACCGACACCACGGCGACCGACACCACGGCGACCGAGACGACCGCCACGGCGACGACGCCGACCGAGACGACGGCCACCACGCCGGCCGCTGACACCAAGGCCGCCGCGGCGCAGCGCCGGCGCAAGCGCGCCGCGCGGGTCAAGCGCGAGCGGGCGGCCGCGGCCAAGAAGCGCCAGGCGGCCGCCGCGGCGGCCGCGGGCAAGGGCGTCACGGTCCGCGTCGACTCCAGCATCCGCCCCACCTTCCTCTGCGTCGACAACGGCCACGGCACGACGATGTTCAGCGGCACGCTGACCGGCAAGAAGGTCTTCCGGGCCAAGCGCGTGCGCATGAACATCGGCCTCGCCTCGACGCGCGTGACCGTCAACGGCAACCCGGTGCGGTTGGACGGCAGCCCCGCCGGCCTCGACATCACGCGCAAGGGCGGGGCCCGCAGCCTCGCCCTCGGCCAGCGCCCCTGTGGCTAGAAGAGGCCTTGCTCGCGGTCGGCCGGGGGTTCCAGGCCGAGGTGCGCGTAGGCGCGTGAGGTGGCGACGCGACCGCGTGGCGTGCGCTTGAGGAAGCCGCACTGCAGGAGGTAAGGCTCGTAGACGTCCTCGATCGTGTCCTGCTCCTCGCCGACGGTGACCGCCAGCGTCGAGAGGCCGACCGGACCGCCGTCGAACTTGGTGCAGATCGCGCCGAGGATCTCGCGGTCGAGGCGGTCGAGGCCGAGGTCGTCGATCTCCAGGAGGTCGAGCGCGGCGTTGGCGGCGTGGACGTCGACGACGCCGGAGCCGCGGACGTCGGCGTAGTCGCGCACGCGCTTGAGCAGCCGGTTGGCGACGCGCGGCGTCCCGCGTGAACGGCGGGCCAGCGCGGCGGCGCCGCCCTCGTCGATCGCACAGCCGAGGATGTGCGCCGAACGGTGGATGATCGCCGCCAGCTCCGGGCCGGCGTAGGGCTCGAGGCGATGCTGGATGCCGAAGCGGTCGCGCAGCGGCGTCGTCAACAGCCCCGCGCGCGTCGTCGCGCCGACGAGCGTGAACGGCGGCAGCGGTACGTCCATGACGCGCGCGCCCGCTCCCTGGCCGACGGTGATCGGCAGCTTGCGGTCCTCCATCGCCGGATAGAAGGTCTCCTCCAGCGCGCGGCTCAGCCGATGGATCTCGTCCACGAAGAAGATCGAGCGGGGCTCCAGCGCCCCGAGGAAGGATGCGATGTCGGCCTTGCGCTCCAAGGCCGGCCCGGCGGTCTGGACGAACGGGACCTCCAGCTCGGCGGCGAGGATCTGTGCCAGCGACGTCTTGCCCAGGCCGGGCGGGCCGGCGAGCAGAACGTGGTCGAGCGCCTCGCCGCGCAGCCGTGCGGCCTCCAATGAGACCGACAGCTGGTCCTTGAGGCCCTCCTGGCCGATGAAGTCCTGCAGCGTCCGGGGGCGCAGCGAGCGGTCGACGTCCTCCTCGAACGCCTCTTCCGGCGTCTGGATCCGCAGACCGGTCATGCGCGCGCCGCCCGCAGCGCCTGCTGCAGCAGGTCTTCCGGGGTCTCGCCCGAGGTCGCGGCCAGCAGCCGGTCTGCCTCCTCGATCGTGAAGCCGAGCTCAACAAGACCTTCACGCGCCAGGCTGCGCGGGTCGTCGCCGCGGCGGACGGTGATGTCGCCGGCCGGCACGTCCTCGACGGTTCCGACCTTCTCGCGCAGCTCGACGATGATCCGCTCGGCCGTGCGCTTGCCGATGCCCGGGACGGCGGTGAGCCGCTTGACGTCGCCGGCGGCCAGCGCGGCGATGAGCTCCCGCGGTGAGCCGCCCGACAGGACGGCCTGGGCCATCTTAGGCCCGACCGACTGCACGCCGATCAGCAGCAGGAACAGGTCGCGCTCCTCCTCGGTGGCGAAGCCGAAGAGGGCCAGCGCGTCCTCGCGGACGACCAGGTGCGTGAGCAGGGAGACCGACTCGCCGGCGGCCGGCACCTGGCGCAGCGTCTCGGCCGAGACCGCGAGGCGGTAGCCGACGCCTGAGGCCGTCTCGATGACGACGTGGTCGGGGCGGCGGACGAAGACCTCGCCGGCGACGAGCGCGATCATCGGGCCGCCATCATTACGGCCGCCAGCGGCGCGTGGTTGGCGTGGCAGACGCCGACGGCCAGCGCGTCGGTCGCGTGATCGGGCAGCGGGTCGTCGGGCAGGCCGAGCAGCGTGCAGACCATGCGCGCCACCTGCTCCTTGGCCGCGCGACCGGTGCCGCAGACCGCCTGCTTGACCTGCTGGGGCGTGTAGGACGCGCACGGCACGCCGCGCTGGCCGGCGGCGAGCATCACCACGCCGCGCGCCTGACCGACGGTGAAGGCGCTGCCGGCGTTCTGGCCGAAGAAGAGGTCCTCGAGCGCGACCGCCTCGGGTTGATGGCGCTCGATCAACGTGCAGACCTCCGCGTAGATCGTGGCCAGCCGCTGCTCCAGCGGGACGCCGGCACGGGTGGTCACGACGCCGCCGTCCAGCGCGACGAAGCGCATGCCGCGCCGGGACACCACGCCGTAGCCGGTGTTGGCGAGGCCGGGATCGATGCCGAGGACGTTCACAGAGGACTGCATTCTGCGGGCGGGACCGGATGCCTCCGTTGCGATGGACACAACACGATCGCTCAGCGATCCGTCCACTCTCGCTACAGCCCGCACGAGCCTGGCCGCGCGCGCGCCGACACCAACCACGTGTCGGGACCACGCGATCTCAAGAAGGACGGACTCGACTGGGCCAAGCGGCCCTTCTCCGAGTCCCGCCGCCTCCGCGACGAGCTGCGCACCACGCATGCACGGGTCGCCGCGTTGGAAGCCGAGCGCAACGACTACCTGCGCAAGGACCGCCGCGCCGGCGTCCTGACGCTGGATGCTTTCCGGGAGGCCGCCGCCGCGGCATTGCGGGGCTCGCAGCGCCGCGGCGAGTCGGCTGCCCTGGTGCTCGTCGACATCGACGGCTTCCGCGCGCTCAACGGGCGCCGCGGCTCGGCCGCCGGCGACGAGGCCCTCGCGGCCGTCGCCGGCCGCCTGCGCGAGTTGGTCCGCGGCGGGGACGTCCTCGGCCGCACGGGCGCCGACGAACTGGCCGTGGTCATGCCCGGCGCGAACCTGTCGGGCGCTCGCGGCGTCGCCGAGCGGCTCGTCTCCGTCCTTGAGCAGAGCGGGCCCGTCACCGTCTCGGCCGGCATCGCCGTCGACGGTGGCACCGGCCAGTTGGACGGCCTGATGGCCGATGCAGCCGCGATCCTGGAGCGCGCGCGTCTCGCCGGTGGCGGGCGCGTGGGCGCGCCCGGCCGCCTGCCGGCAACTGAGCCTTCCCGCGGCGCGATCGGCGCGCTGGCGTTGGCCCTGGCCGAACGTGATCGCGGCACTGGCGAGCACGCCGAGCAGGTCGTCGCGCTGGCCGGCGCCGTCGCCCGGCGCATCGGCCTCGATGGCGAGGACGTCGAGCGCATCGCCGCCGCCGCGCTGCTGCACGACATCGGCAAGGTCGCCGTGCCCGACTCGATCCTCACCAAGCCCGGTGCGCTCAACGACGACGAGTGGGCCGTCATGCGCGAGCACACGATCGTCGGCGAGCGGATCCTGCGCGCCGTCCCGGGTCTCGGTCCCGTCGCCCGCATGGTCCGCCACGGCCACGAGCGCTTCGACGGCAGCGGCTATCCCGACGGCCTGCGTGGCGAGGAGATCCCGCTCGGCAGCCGGATCGTCCTGGCCTGCGACGCCTACGACGCCATGACGTCCGAACGGTCCTACCGCGAGCCGCTCAGCCACGATGAGGCGGTCGCCGAGCTGACCGCCGGCGCCGGGACGCAGTTCGATCCGCGCGTCATCGAGGCGCTCATCAGCTACCTCGTCGAACGGACGCCGGTCGACTACGCCGCACGCTCGGCGACCGGCATGCCCCGCGCGACCGCCGCGTAGTCCTACACCTGCTTCATCCCGTCCCAGCAGAAGGCGATCACGCGGTCGACGAGCACCGCCCGCGGGACCTCGGGATGGTCGCCCCACCAGTTGGCCAGCGCCTGGCAGGCGCCTGAGGTCAGCTGGGCATACATCTCGATCGCCTGATCGTCGCCGGGCGCGCCAGGTGGGACGAGCGCGACGATCGCGCGGGTCGCCTGGGCCTGGAGGCGGTCGATGACGGGCGCGAGCTCGGGGTCGGCCGCGTCGCGAAAGAGCGCCCGCCACGCCTCGTGGCGCTCCTGCACCCACGCGAAGAAGGTGTCGACGCCGCTGCGCAGCCGCTCCTCCCCCGTCGCGCCGGCCGCGGCGTTGGCCTGGAAGCGATCGAAGAGCGCCTCGGCGTGCTCGAGGATCAGCGTCTCGTGCAGCGCGCGCTTGGAATCAAAGTGCTCATAGATCAGCGCCTTCGACGTTCCCGACGCCTTGGCGATGTCGTCGAGCGAGGAGCCGTGGTAGCCGCGCTGGGCGAAGACCTCCTGCGCGGCGGCCAGAATGCGGGCGCGGCGCTCGACCGCGCTCAGGCGGCGGCGCGGGGTTCGACGATCGGAGGACACCTCAGCAGCGTAGGCTGCGCGCCGTGGACTTCGCGCAGGAGGGCTTCTTCGACGGCTTGGAGGGCTCGGCCCTGGCCGAGCGCCAGGCGCTGCTGGGCTGGCTCGTCAGCGAGGGCTTCTCCGATGACGAGCTGCGCCGCGCCCATCGCCGCGGGCTGCTGGTCTTCCTGGCCGCCGAACGCGAGGTCGGCGGCGAGCCGAAGTACACCGCGGTCGAGGTCGCCGCGATGACCGGCGCCGACCCCGAGCTGCTGACCAAGCTGCGCCGCGCCCACGGCCTCCCGCTGCCCGAGGCCGACGCGGTCGAGCTCACCGACGTCGACCTCGCCAGCGCCCGGACCTCGACCCAGTTCGTCGAGCTTGGCCTGACCGAGGAGCAGATGGTCGCGACCACACGCGTCCTGGGCCGGTCGCTGGCCACCGCGTCGGAGGCGATGCGCGCCATGATGCTCGAGACCGTCCTGGAGCCGGGGACGACCGAGTTGGAGCTGGCCCAGCGCTACGCCGCGTCGGTCCACGCCGCCATGCCGCTCGTCGGCCCGATGATCATGCAGATGCTCAGCCAGCACCTGCGCAACATGGTCCAGAGCGAGATGGTCGGCCAGAGCGAGCGGGCCATGGGCCGTGTGCCCGGCGCCCGCGACCAGGCGGTGGCCTTCGCCGACCTGGTCGGCTTCACGCGCCTGGGCGAGGAGATCGCGCCCGAGGATCTCGGCTCGGTCGCCGAGCGCCTCTTCTCGGTCGCCCGCGAGGTCGTCGAGCCGCCGGTCCGCCTGGTCAAGACGATCGGCGACGCCGTCCTGTTGACCGCGGCCGAGCCCGACGCGCTGGTCCACACCGCGCTGGAGCTCGTCGCGGCCTCCGATGCCGCGGCCACCGACGGCACCTTCCCCCAGGTCCGGGTCGGCGTCGCCTACGGGCCGACGGTCGCGCGCGGCGGCGACATCTTCGGCCGCGCGGTCAACCTCGCCAGCCGCGTCACGACGATCGCCCGCGCCGGCAGCGTCCTGGCCACCCGCGAGGTGCGCGACGCCTCGGCCGCCGAGTTCCGCTGGTCCTCGGCGCACGCGCGACGGATCAAGGGGCTGCCGGAGCCGGTGGCGCTGTATCGCGCCCGGTCCCTCGCGGCAGGTTCCTGACCGCCGGCACCGCAAGGCACGCGACCGCGGCGAGGATCCCGAGCACGGTCATCGCCGCCAGCGTCTCGTGGATGCCGACCGCGTCGCTCACCGGCCCGGCGACGACGACGCCTAGCGGGATCATCCCGGCGCTGGCGGCGTAGTCGTAGCTCGTCACGCGCGAGATCGACGCCTCCGGGATGTGCTCCTGCAGCGACGTCTCCCACAGCGTGAAGAAGCCCGAGACGCCGATCGCGGAGAAAAACTCGATCCCGGCGATGGCCAGCACCGGCAGGCCGCTGCCGACGATCACCGCCTGGCAGGAGGCGATGCCGAGGCCGATCGCCGCCGTGCGCAGCGCAAAGCGCGGGCGCCACTTCAACAGCAACAGGTCGGCGACGATCGAGCCCAGCCCGAACGCGATCGAGACCACCGCCCACGACGTCGCCCCATTCAGCTCGTCCTCGAACAGCACCGGGCCGAGCACGTAGATCGAGGGCAGGACGATGGCGTGGTAGACGACCATCGCCAATAAGAACGACCAGACCCAGGTGCGGGCACGCACCTCGCGCCAGCCGCCGCGCAGATCGGCGATGAACGCCTCCGGCGCATCGGCGCGCTCGGCCACCCGCGGCCGCAGTGCCAGCAGGCAGACCACCGACACCAGGAACGTCCCCGCGTCAACGATCAGCGCCGTCCCCTCCCCCGCCACCGCGACGAGGACGCCGGCCACCGCCGGCCCGATGATCGAGCCGGTCGACATCGCCATCGACCGCAGCGCGTTGGCCGGCTGAAGATGATGGGGTTGATCGATCGTCTGCGGCATCAGGCCGCCCATGGC
This sequence comes from Baekduia sp., assembly GCF_035996765.1. NCBI lineage: Bacteria > Bacillati > Actinomycetota > Thermoleophilia > Solirubrobacterales > Baekduiaceae > Baekduia > Baekduia sp. The sequence continues at coordinate 35,881 of NZ_DASYJG010000029.1, read as the reverse complement.
GGGCGCGAAGAACGAGTCGGCCGCGCCGAAGAGGGCGGTCAGCGCGGCGAGGTGCCAGACCTCGGCGTGGCCGGAGACCAGCAGCACGCCCGCCGTCAGCTGCGTCGCCAGCCGCAGGAGGTCGGAGATCACCATGATCCGGCGCCGCTCGAAGCGGTCGGCGATGACGCCGCCGATCAACCCCAGGACGATGAACGGCAGGAAGCCCGCCGCTGCGATGATCCCGACGTCGGTCGTCGAGCCGCCAATCGACAGCACCGCGAACGGCAGGACGACGGCGGTGATCCGATCGCCGATGACCGACAGCGCTTGGCCGGCGAACAGCAGGCGGAACTGGCGCTCCTCACGAAGCACCGACGGCAACATGATGTCCTTCCTAGGACGCGGACATCAGGCGCTCGAGCACCTCGGAGTCGACGTCGAAGTTCGCGTGAACCGCGTCGACATCGTCGTAGTCCTCCAGCGCGTCGATCAGCCGCAGCAGCTTGGCCGCGGTCTCCTCGTCGACGGGCACGAGCACCTTGGGCCGCTGCGTGACCTCGGCGTTCTCGATCGCGATCTCGGCGGCCTCGAGCGCGGCGCGGACGGCGGTGAGGTCGGACGGCTCGGTGATGATCTCCCAGGCCTCGCCGTCCTCGCGCACGATGTCCTCGGCGCCGGCGTCGATCGCGACCAGCAGGTCGTCCTCGCTGTAGCGCTCACCGTCGACGACGATGACGCCCTTCTTGTCGAAGTTGTAGGCCACCGAGCCGGGCTCGCCGAGCGCGCCGTTGGCCTTGCTCAGCGCGTGGCGCACGTCGGCGCCGGTGCGGTTGCGGTTGTCGGTGACCGCCTCGATCAGCAGCGCGACGCCACCGGGACCGTACCCCTCGTAAAGCATCGTCTCCAGCGCGGCGGTGTCGGCGCCGGCACCGGTGCCCTTGGCGATCGCGCGCTCGATGTTGTCCTTGGGCATCGACGCGTCGCGGGCCTTCTGCACGGCCAGCGCGAGCGACGGGTTGCCGTCGATGTCGCCGCCGCCCTCCTTGGCCGCGACGGTGACCGCCCGCGCCAGCTTGGTGAAGAGCTTGCCGCGCTTGGAGTCGACGATCGCCTTCTTGTGCTTGATCGAGGCCCACTTGGAATGTCCGGACATACGCCCTCGATTCTAGATGAGGGCGCAGGTCCGAACTCGGGCGCCTCCTCAGCGGGCGAGCGTGAAGTAGCGGTCGAGGATCTTGATGTTGCCGGCCCAGTCGTGGACGGCGATGTGCAAGCGCACGCGATGGCCGGCGGTCGCCCGGATCCGCGACAGCTTGGAGGAGGCCAGAACGCGGAGCTTGCCGCCGTGGATGGCGGTCCCGAAGCCGAAGGCGCGGTAGCTGGAGCCGACGCGCGCCGACATGACGGTCTGGCCGGGCTCGCTGGTCGTGACGTCGGCGAGGTAGCCGTGGCGCCGGAGCGCGCTCTTGAGGCTCTGGCGCGGGATGTGGATCGAGACCGTCGGCGCCTTGGTGTCGTCGGGGACGGTGCGGACGGCCGCCAGCGCGTCGAGCTGCGCGAACAGGTAGAAGTCGATCGGGTGCAGCTGCCCGGTCTTGGGGTCAAAGCGCAGCAGGCGCGACTGCTTGGGCGGGTTGAGGCGCGGCGACAGGGCGGTCGTGATCCACAGCGCGCCGTCGGGCGCGGTGGTGGCCGCGATCGGGCTGTGCGTCTGCGTGGCGCCGAGCGAGGCGACGGTGTGCTCGCCGGTGGCGTCGAGCGTGACGATGCTGTTGGACGCGGGGTCGACGCCGCGCAGGACGCCGTCGGCGCCGAGATCGGCGGCGACGTTCGCCGCGGCGGGCGCGTCAGCCGTCACCGCGCCGGAGGTCAGGTCGACGGTCCTGTCGCGACCCGCGGCGATGACGCGCGCGCTCTTGCCGTCGGGCGCGACGCTGAGCGTTGCGGAGCTTTCGGGAGGGATCGGCAGGCCGAACCCGCCGGCCGTGCGCAGCACCTTGACTCGGTTCCCGCCCACCCCAACGTCATAGAGCGTGCCGGAGCGGCCGAGGGCGATCAGCTCGCCCGACGAGCTTTGGTCGAGCGCGACGATGCGCTCACCGCCGGGCAGGCCGTCGATGGACTGGGGCACTGACAGGCCGGGGATCGTGTCGGAGCTGAAGTGGACGAGCTGGTTGCCGTCCGTCACGCCGACGAAGGCATCGGCGGCGTGTGCGGCCGCGGGCGCCGCCAGGGTAAGACCTGCGAGCACGGCGGCGAGGAGTGGGGTTCTTGGGGAGCGGGTCATGTCCTTACAACGAAGCCGGCCGCCGAAAGCGACGGTCCCCGACTGTCCGCCGCGACACGTTTGCGGTTGAAGAAGATTGCTCAGCGGCCGATGACTGGTTGGAGGACGTGCATCTGCACGTCCCAAGGGGATGAGCTCATGACGGCTTCGCGCGCACCACTGCTGTCCACGCGTCTTTCGGGTCGCCGCGCCAGGCTGCTCAACTTCCTGACGGGCGCGGCCATCGCGCTCGGGCTCGCCGACCTCGTCGTGCTCACCGGCGTCCGGCTCTCCTCGCCGGTGGTCGGCACCATCGTCCTGCCGCTGGCCACCGCCATCGTGGCCGCGGGGCTCGCCCTGACGCGCCTGCTGTGGTCCAGCGGCGATCGCGCGATGTGGCTGCTGCTCACCGGCGGCCTGCTCTCGACGGTCGTCGGCGGCGTCATCTTCGCGATCGCCGGCAGCCACGTCGACCATGCGGGCGTCCAGGACGTCTTCTGGCTGCTGGCCTATCCGCCGTGGTACGCCGCGCTGGTCGTCATCTCCCGTCACTACCTCGGCGGCGCGCACCGGTCGTTCTGGCTCGACGGCCTGCTCATCGGCCTCGCCTCGGCGACCTACGTCAGCGCGCTGTTCATCGGCAACCTCGCCGGGCTCAGCGACACCACGGCGGTCGTCAACGTCATCTACCCCGCCGCTGACCTCGCGCTGCTGGGCATCCTCTTCGGGACGCTGCTGATGATCGGGCGACCGTCCCCGCAAGGTCTGCTGCTCGCGGTCGGCCTGCTCTTCACGCTGGCGTCGGACACGCTGCGCGTGCTCGGGCTTGTCGGGGGCCAGGGCGGCGCCTCGACGTCGATGATGGTCTGCTGGAGCCTCGGGCTGCTGTGCATCGCCGCGGCCGCCTGGGCGCGACCGGCTCCGGGGCGTGTCCTGCCGGTCGGCGGCTGGTGGGAGCTGACCTCGCCGGCGTGCATCGCGACGCTGGCCTGCGGGATCCTCGTCGCCGACCACTTCTCGCGGATGGCGACCTCCGCGGTCCTGCTGGCTGCCGCGACGTTTGCCTGCGCGCTGGCGCGCCTGGTCTGGACGCTGCGCGAGGTGCGCTCGCTGGCGCTGCATCGTCGTGAGGCGCTGACCGACGACCTGACCGGTCTGCCCAACCGTCGTGCGCTGTTCCGTGAGCTCGAGGTGTTGACCGCGGCGGGCGAGCGCTCCTCGCGCCGCCTAGCGCTGCTGCAACTCGACCTCGACGGCTTCAAGGAGCTCAACGACACGCTCGGCCACCATGCCGGCGACGATCTGCTGATCGCGGTCTCGCGCCGGTTGGAGGCGGTCGTGCCCGGCACGCTGGCGCGCCTGGGCGGCGATGAGTTCGCGGCGATCGTGCCCGAGGGCCACGATGCGCGCAAGGTCGCCGCAGCGATCGGGGTGGCGCTGCATGCGCCGCTGGACATCGAGGGCGTCGGGGTCGCGGTCAACGCCTCGGTCGGCATCGCGCACTTCCCGCAGGACGCCCACGACTCGCGCGAGCTCGCGCGCCGCGCCGACGTCGCGATGTACGACGCCAAGCGGCTGGGCACGGTCGTCGCCGGCTACACGGCCGAGCACGACGAGCACTCGCTGGATCGCCTGGCGCTGGCGGCCGATCTGCGCGGCGCCTTCGACGATGACGATGAGCAGTTGTGGCTGGCGTTCCAGCCCCAGGTCGACATCGCGACCGGCCGGATCTCGGGCGCCGAGGCCCTGATCCGCTGGAAGCACCCGACGCGCGGCAACGTGCCGCCGGGCGTGCTGCTGCCGATCGCCGAGCGCACGGGGCTGATGCCCCAGCTGACGCTGTGGGTGCTGGAGCACGCCGTGGCCCAGGCGGCGCAGTGGCGCCGGGTCGGGCTCGACATCCACGTCGCGGTGAACGTCAGCGCGATCGTCCTGGTCGACGCGACGCTGCCCGACCGGATCACCGAGACGCTGGAGCGCCACGCGCTGACCCCGGACAACCTCTGCGTCGAGGTCACCGAGGACGCGGTCATGCGCGACACCTCCCGGGCGATCGCGATCCTGGAGCGGATCAAGGCGTTGGGCGTCGAGATCTCGGTCGACGACTTCGGGACCGGGCAGTCGTCACTGGAGCAACTCAAGAACGTGCCGGCGGATGAGCTGAAGCTGGACCGCTCGTTCGTCTTGGGGATGGTCGACGACCCGCAGGATGCGGCGATCGTCGGCTCGGTCGTGGGCCTGGGTCGCGCGCTGGGTTTGCGGGTGGTGGCCGAAGGCGTCGAGACGCCGCAGGCCTGGCAGCGGCTGGCCGAGTTGGGCTGCGATGTCGCCCAGGGCTTCGGATTGGCGCGGCCGATGCCGGCGGCGCAGTTCGAGCGCTGGGCGCGCGAGCCGAGCGACCGGGCGCGGCTGATGGTGCCGCGGCTGCACACGTCGCGGGCGGCGTGGAAGCCGCGCGCGCGGTCGCGCGGCGTGGCTTAGCGCGACAAGCGATCGATCCGGGGCGCCAAATGTCGAACTATTCGTCATTTGGCGCCCCGGATCTCACTCGCGTCCCTCGCGCCGCGCCCGGTACCACTCCAGCGTCCGCGCCAGGCCCTCCTCCAACCCCACCGCCGGCCGCCACCCACACACACGCTCGATCTTCTCGACCGACACGTACTGCCGCGAGATCTCGCCGGGCGTGGTGCGGGCCGGGTCATAGACGGCCTCCAGCGGACGGCCGGCGACGCGCCCCAGCGTGTCGACCACCTCACGGACGCTCACCGGTCGTCCGCCGCCCGCGTTGAACGCCTCGCCTCGCGCCCCCGCATCCTCCACGTCCAGCGCATCGGCGATCGCCAGGTACGCGGCGACGGCGTCCTCGACGTAGAGGAAGTCGCGCTCCGGCGTGCCATCCGAGCGGATGCGCGGAGCCCGGCCGTCGAGCGCGGCGGCGATCAGCTCCGGGATCAGCCGCGACGGGTTGAGGTCCCCGCCGCCGTAGATGTTGGCAAAGCGCGTCGTCGCGACCGGCAGCCCGAAGGCATGCCAATACGAACGGGCGATCAGGTCGGTGGCGGCCTTCGACACGTCGTAGGGGAACATGGGCTGCAAGGCCATGTCCTCGGTGTAGGGCAACGTGGTGTGCTCGCCGTAGGCCTTGTCGGAGGCCGCCACCACCACGCGCCGCGTGCCGCCGAGGCGGGCCGCCTCGAGCACCGACCACGTCCCTTTGATGTTGGTGGTGTAGGTCGAGGCCGGCGACTGGTTGGCCGCGCCGACGATCGTCTGCGCCGCCAGGTGGAAGACCGTGCCGACCTCCTCCTCGACGACGATCCGCGCCATCAGCGCCTCGTCGGCGACATCACCGTGCACGACGTGGCAGCGCTCCTCCACGCCGTCAAGCGCGCTGCCCACGGCGCGGTCACGACGCAGGACCACGACGCGCTCACCGCGATCCAGCAACGCGCGGACCAGCCACGCGCCGAGCATCCCGTAGGCGCCGGTGACGAAGGTCGACTTCCCGTCGTTGCCAGCCATCAGCTCCACGTCCTCCACGGCGGTGCGCCCGACGCCCAGAGGTCGTTGAGCAGCACCGCGTCCTTGTAGGTGTCCATGCAATCCCAGAAGCCCTCGTGGCGGAAGGCGCGCAGCTGCCCGTCGGCGGCCAGGCCCTCCAAGGGCTCGCGCTCCAGGACCTGGTCGGGCCCGAGGCGATCCAGCACCGCGCGGTCAAAGACGAAGAAGCCGCCGTTGATCCAGTGCTCGCTGCGCGGCTTCTCGTGAAAGCCGGTGACGCGATCGCCGCCGTCGAGCTCGGTGACGCCGAACTGCAGCTCGGGGCGCACGACGGTCATGGTCGCAGCGCCGTCGTGCGCCGCATGGAACTCCAAGAGACGGCGGAGATCCACGTCGGCGACGCCGTCGGCATAGGTCGCGCAGAAGCTCGGCCCGCCGTCGAGGTGCGCCGCCGCGGCGCGCAGGCGCCCACCGGTCGGCGTGTCGGCGCCGGTGTCGACACAGCTGATCTCCACACCCTCCGGCCACTCTTGGCCCTCCACGAACGCCTCGATCTGCTCGCCGAGATAGCCCGTGCAGAGCACGAACCGCGTGCAGCCCGCATGCGCGTAGAGCCGGATGACGTGCCAGAGGATCGGCAGGCCGCCGATCTCGACCAGCGCCTTGGGAATCGTGCTCGTGTGCTCCTGCAGCCGGGTGCCACGCCCGCCACAGAGGATTGCCACCGGAGGGGTCTGGGCCATGCGGGCGGGAAGCATGGCGCACGGCGGCCGCTCACGTCCGGACGTCGCGTTCAAGGACGCTGCGCATTCGCCGATTCCCGGGAGGATGGAGCCGACGATCGTCCCCTTGCAGCGCAGCGCCTTCTCCTCCCGCGCCGGCCGGCTGGAGCTCGGCGCCGACGCCCTCACGATCGCCCACCCCAAGCTGCACAAGCCGGTGGAGATCCCGCTCAGCACGATCGCGAAGGTCATCGCCGGCCCGGGCGCAGAGGTCTGTCGCAGGACGACGATCCCCGCTGGAGTCCGGCCCAAGGGCGCAACGCTGGTCCTGGTGCTCACCACCCCGGCCAAGATGTGGCTGCGCGGGACGCTCAGCCGCGAGGTCACCGAGATCGCACTGGCCGCCGCCGACCCGGCGCAGGCCGCGATCACGCTGAGCCGGCTGCGCGTCGAACCTCCGGCCGCGCCGAGCGCCGAGCAGTTGCGCGACGCGCGGCCGCTGAGGGTCGGCCTGGGCCTTTTCGTGCCGGGGCTCATCATGTTCGCGCTGATGTTCGGCGCCCAGTACGGCTTGCGACGAACCTTCCCATCCAAGGCCAGCGCCGCCGCCAAGGAGACCAAGGCCGAGAAGACCGAAGGGCGCTCACGCCTGCCAGCCGTTCCGTCGGTTAAGGGCGCCATCGTCTTCCGCGCACGGGCCGCCGACGGCTCGCTGCTCTACGCGTGGCAGACCGGCGACCGGCTGCGTGTCCGCGTCGACACGTCGCCGTACGACTGCACTGGCACGAACTGGCGCGAGTGGTGGGACACCAGCGAGCGCGCATCGATCCCGATCGCGGCAAACGGCACCATCTACGACGCCCATCGCAGGACCGACCCTGTCCCCGCGGGCGGCATCGACATCCTGACCACGTACGTCCAAGGCACGCTCCACGGCGGCCTGCTCGAGATCTCCTTCGACCGCATTGACGACTACCGCAGTGCCGTGGGCAACGGCGTCTGCCGGCGCCCCGAGACCTTCTCCGCACGCCGCTCCGGCTGAGGTCACCATAGGATTGGGCGCCATGAGCGTCCCCGCCGAGATCTTCAAGGCCTACGACATCCGCGGCATCCACGGCGACCAACTGGGGCCTGATGCCGCCGAGCAGATCGGGCGTGCCTTCGCCCGGGTAATCGGGCAGCTGGAGGGCAAGCCGACGACCGAGCTGCGCCTCGGTCTGGGCCGCGACATGCGCCTGAGCGCCCCCGAGATGGCCGCCCGCTACCGCGACGGCATGGTCGCCGAGGGCGCGACGGTGATCGACGCCGGGCAGGTCGGCACCGAGATGTTGTACTTCCTGGTCGGCTCACGCGACCTCGACGGCGGGCTGATGTGCACCGCCTCGCACAACCCCAAGGCCTACACCGGCGCCAAGCTCGTCAAGCGCGGCTCGATCGCGCTGAGCGGCGACGAGGGGATCCAGGACATCCGGCGGATGATCGAGGAGGGGCTCGGAGAGCCGTCGGCCGCGCAGGGCTCGGTCGAGGAGGTCGAGATCTACGAGGAGTTCCAGGCCGCCGCGCTCAAGACGATCGACCCGGCCAACGTCAAGCCGCTGAAGGTCGTCGTCGACGGCGGCAACGGCATGGCCGGCCCCATGGCTGGGCCGATCCTGCGCGGGCTCGGCCTCGACCTCGTCGAGACCTACTTCACGCCCGACGGCAACTTCCCCGACCACGAGCCCAACCCGTTGTTGGAGGAGAACCGCAAGTTCATCGTGGACAAGGTCATCGCCGAGGGCGCCGACCTCGGCATCGCCTGGGACGGTGACGCCGACCGCTGCTTCTTCATCGACGACACCGGCCGCTTCGTCGACGGCGACTTCCTGACCGCGATCCTCGCCGAGCACCTGCTGGCAAAGCGCGGATCGCACGCCGACATCCTCTACGACGCTCGCGCCTCTCGCGCGGTCGCCGACACGGTCACGGCCGCCGGCGGCACGCCGCACGTCAACCGCGTCGGCCACGCCTTCTTCAAGACGCGCATGCGCGACGAGGGCGCGATCTTCGGCGGCGAGGTCTCCGGCCACTACTACTTCCACGACTTCTACAACGCGGACTCCGGCACGCTGCCGGCGCTGCTGGTCCTCGAGAAGCTGAGCGTCGAGGGCAAGAAGATGTCCGAGCTGCTGGAGCCCTTCAAGGCCAAGTACTTCATCTCGGGCGAGATCAACTCCGAGATCAGCGACGGCCCGGCCAAGATGGCCGAGTTGGAACAGCACTACGGCTCGCAGCCGGGCGCGACCGTCACGCACGTCGACGGCGTCTCGGTCGACTTCGAGGACTGGCACTTCAACGTCCGCGCCTCCAACACCGAGCCGTTCCTTCGCCTGACCCTGGAGTCGCTGGTCAGCGAGGCCGACATGGAGGCCAAGCGCGACGAGGTGCTGGGCCGGATCCGCGCGTGAGCGCCACGGGCCCGCACGCGGGGCACAGGCCATGAGCGGAGCCCTGGCGCCATCCGCGCGCGGCATCCACGTCCTCCCCGTCCCCACCCCGTTCGCGGTCGGGCGCGTCAACTGCTACCTGATCGACGACGACCCGCTGACGCTGGTCGACACGGGTCCCAACTCCGGCACGTCGCTCACCGAGCTGGAGGCCGCGCTGGCCTCCCACGGGCGCCGGATCGAGGACCTGGAGCGCATCGTCCTCACCCACCAGCACATCGACCACATCGGGCTGGCCAAGATCATCGCCGAGCGCTCGGGCGCCGAGGTCGTCGCCCTCGATCTGCTCGCGCCGTGGCTGGCGCGCTACGGCACCGAGATGGACGCCGACGACGCGTTCGCCGAGGGGCTGATGCGCAGCAACGGCGTCCCGCACGACATCGGCATCGCGCTGCGAGCCGTCACCGCGCAGTTCCGCGCCTGGGGCGCGTCCGTCGAGGTCACGCGCACCGTCAGCGAGGGTGACGTCCTGGAGTTCGCGTCGCGCGCGTGGCGGGTGCATCACCGTCCGGGGCACTCGCCGTCGGACACGATCTTCCACGACGAGGCCAGCGGCGAGGTGCTCGGCGGCGACCACCTCATCAAGCACATCTCGTCCAACCCGCTGATCAGCCGGCCGCTGGGCGGCGAAGCGTCCGGACCGCGTCCGCGGGCGCTCATCGCCTACCTGACCTCGTTGAGCGCCACGCGCGCGATGGACCTCAAGATCGTCTACGCAGGCCACGGCGAGCCGGTGACCGACCACCGCACGCTGATCGACGAGCGCATCGCCGGCCACGAGCGGCGCCTGGTGAAGATCGCGGGGATCCTGGCCGTTGACGGGCCGAAGTCGGCGTTCGAAATCGCCCAGGAGATGTGGGGCAACGTCGCGGTGACGCAGGCCTACCTGACGTTGTCGGAGGTGTTGGGCCACATCGACCTGCTGCTGGAACGCGGCGAGGTCGTCGAGGTCGAGGAAGACGGGGTCGTCCGATTCGGGATGGCGTGAGAGCGGCGCGGCCCGAGGAGGCCGAGGCGGTCGGCGCGCTGGTGGAGGCCGCGTTCTCCCGCCACGTCGCGGCCGTCGGGCGACGGCCTGCGCCGATGGACGACGACCACGCCGCGCGGATCGCGGCCGGCCAGCAGTACGTGGTTGACGGTGACGGGCCGGGAACGCTGGCGGCGAGCATCGTCCTCGTCAAGGACGACGGGTTCCTGGTGGTCAACAACGTCGCGGTCGCGCCTGACTGCCAGCGCCAGGGTCACGGCCGCGCGCTGCTGACCTTCGCCGAAGACGAAGCGCGGCGCCGCGGGCTGCCCGAGGTCCGGCTCCACACCCACGCGCGGATGGCCGACAACTTGATCATGTACCCCCGGTTGGGCTACGTCGAGGCCGGCCGCGAGAACCAAGGCGGCTTCGACCGCGTGCTCTTCGTCAAGACGGTCTGAGCACGAACGTCGTCAGCGGTCGCCCGCTGCCCGCTCATCGCCCCAGCCGCGAGGCAAGGTGTAGCGCGGCTGCTCGTCCGGATGCGCTTCGACCAACTGGGTATCCAGGTGGTCGAGCTCCCAGGTTCTGATCCACATCGTCTCTCTCAGCGCAACGATTCCGCCGGCCAACGAGATCCACGGCACGAACCACCAGTCGCTCTGGTCGTCGATGAACAAGCCGAAGGCCGTGCCGGCTGCAAAAGCGGCACTCACCGCGACGACGCACACCCCGATACGACCGTTGCGGCGCAAGATCGCGAGCAGTGTCTCGCGCATGTCGGCCAGCTGCGCCGCGGCCGGTGCCGGATCCGGGTAGGGACGACGGTGGAGACGCCGTTCCTGAACGATCATCATGCCGCCCAACGTGAGCCACGTGATCGCGGGGAGCCGCTCAACTGGCACGCCGTACAGGATCACGATGGCGGTGGTGACCGCGCTGACGGTCAGCCAGATCCCCGCTGCGCAGGCCTGAACGATGAGCGCCCGATACACCACGGGCGCAAGCATGCCAGACTCGCGCGCTCAGGCGTCGCCGACGGGGTCGGTGAGCGGCAGCATGTTGTGCGCGGCGAGGCTGGTGAGAGCGGCGCGCCATTGGTCGGCGAGCGTCGCGACATCCATGACGCGAGACAGGGCGGGCGGGTCGTGGCGGTCGCGGTAGGTGACGCGCAGGACTTCGGCGACGGTGATGTCGCTGCCGCGCTCGATCAAGGTCATCATGTCGCCCGCAGCGACCGTCCCGGGCTCGATCATCCGCAGGTAGAAGCCGGCAATCAGCCGGTGGGCCATCTCCTTGGGCAGCGTCCGCACGCCCCAGCGCGCGGCGACCTTGAAGCACGGTCCGCGGGGCTGGCTGACCTGGACGACCGCACCGTCGTCGCCCAAGGTGTAGGTGTCGCCGATGTGCACGTCCTGCTCGGTGAGGCCGGCCAGCGTCAGGTTCTCGCCGAACGCCCCGGGCCCGAAGCGGCGGCCGGTCAGCTCGGTCCAGAACGGGAAGTGCTCGGAGGCGTAGCAGCAGATCGCCTTGTCGGGACCGCCGTGCACGGTCAGGTCGGCCTGCTCGTCGCCGTCGAGACCGAGCGGGCCGAGCGCGAGGCGCCCGTCGACCGGCGCTTTGAGGAACCCGGACGGCACCTCCTTGCCGCGCCAGGGCAGCGTGGAGGCACGGGCGACCTGGAGCGACACGACGCGGGCAGCCGTCATGAGATGACCTCGGCGAGCAGCGCGTCGACGCGGCGCGCGATCATGCGATGACCTCGGCCAGCAGCGCATCCACGCGACGCGCGGTCGCGTCCCAGGTCAGCGGCGCGGCGCGCTGCGGGCCGGCGGCGCGCCAGGGCGCGGGGTCGTCGAGCGCGCGCTCGAGGGCGTCGGCGATCGCCTCGGCGTCAGTCGGATCCACCAACTGGGCGGCACGACCGCAGACTTCCGGAAGCGCACCGCGATCGGCGGCGACGACCGGGACGCCTGCGGCCAGCGCCTCCAGCGCGGTCAGGCCGAAGCCCTCGTACAACGACGGCAGCACGAACGCAGCGGCGCCCGCGTAGAGGCCGGGCAGGAGCGCGTCGTCGACGTGGCCCAGCGGGCGGACGCCCGTGGTGTCCTGCTCGTTCCGGAACTGCGGCCGGTCGCCGCCGGCGGCCACGAGGTCCACCCCGCGCGCGGCCAACCGCCGCGCCGCGAGGTCGAGCACGCCGAGGTTCTTGCGCGCCGTGCGGCTGGCGACGGTCAGGACGTACGGGCGATCGGCGAGCCCGCAGGCGGCTCGCGCGGGTCCCATGTCGGCTGCCGGCGTGAAGCGGTCATCCACGCCTCCGGGCACGACGGCCACGCGGTCGGTCGCGACGCCGAGCAGCTCGACGACCTCGTCACGCGAGAACGCCGACGGCGTCAGGACCAGCGCGGCGTGCTGCGCGATCCGGGGCAGCACGATGCGCTGCCAGCGCACATAGAGCGACGAGTACCAGGCGGGCTCGCGCAGCGGCGCCACATCATGAACAACAACAACGTTGTGCCGGGACGCCAGCGGCGCGAGGTTGGCCGGGCACAGGATCGCCCGTGCGCCACGCCCCGCCCGCGAGGCCGGCAGCACGAGCTGCTCCCACGCGTGACCGGCGCGATGGGCCAGTGCTGCAGGCGGCCGCGCCACGGCATAGCGCTCCGGATGCAGCGCCGGCAACCGCACGCTCAGCTCCCGCGCCCACCGCTCGACCCCACCGAGCTCCACTCGCGCGGCCGCTCGCGCGTCGATGAGGACGGGGGCGATCCGCACGCCACGGAGTATGACGAGGCCCCCGGCGCGCGCTCCCCAACACATCGAGGGACGACAGGTGGCCCTCGAGAACCACACGTCGGCCCTCGACAGCCGGCGCGGCCACTCACCCGCGGCGTCGAGGGACGACAGATGGTCTGTGACCGACCATCTGTCGTCCCTCGATGGGCCGTGGAGCTGGCCGCAACCTCGGGGGCGTACGGTGCGTTGATGGTGCACATGCGCCGCGCCCTCCCCCTCCCCCTCGCCCTCGTCTGCGCCGCCCTCGCTGGCGTCGTCCCCACCGCCGGCGCCGCCACATGGTCGGCACCCCAGACCGTCTCGGCGCCCCACACCTTCGCCGGCCCGCTGCTGACCGCGACCGGCTTCGACGGCACGCTCGTGGCCGGCTGGCCATGGCAAGACAACGTCGGCAACGACGCGATCGGCGGCGAGGCCGCCGCCAACCGCGCGCCCGGGCAGGCCTTCGCGCCCGAGCATCCCGCACCGGACGGGCTCGTCGGCCTCGCGCCGTTTGCCCGCACGCAGACCGTCGCGCTCGCCCAGCAGGGCGTTCCCGGACGTCCCGGCCCGACCGGCGCCATCCGCTATCGCCTCAATGTCGCGTTCGGCACGCTCACCGGCGGCTTCGGCGCCGCCCGGACGCTCGTCACCGCGCCGGTCGTCGGCCAAGCCCAGATCGCGGCCAACAGCCAGGGCACCGTGCTGGTCGCCTGGATCGAGGTCACCAAGACGAGCTCGGGCGCGACGCGACGGATCGTGCGGGCGATCGAGCGCCGCAACGGCCGCTTCGGCCGGCCCTTCACGGCCTCGGGCAAGGGCCGCGCCGACACCGTCGCGATCGCGGTCGGCGAGCGCGGCGATCAGGCCATCGCCTTCGTCCGCCAGGGCGACGTCCTGGCCCGCGTCCGGCGCCCCGGCCACAGCTGGGGCAGCCAGCAGCGCGTCGCGCGCGCCGACGGCGGGACGCAATGGCGCCTGCTCTCCAGGATCGACCAGCGCGGCCAGGTCCGGCTGATCTGGCGCCGCCACCAACTCCGCCGCAGCGCCGTCGCCGGCCGCACCGCGCTGGAAGGCACCGCGATGCTCGTCGGCCGCGGGCGCTTCCTGCCAGCCCAGACGATCCTGCCCGACGGCTCCAGCACGCCCGCGCTCGCGCAGGCCGACAGCGGCTGGGCGCTGGCCACCACCGCGACGACCACCGACGGCCCGCGGCCCGTCCTCTTCCGCACCCGCGGCGCCTCCACCTTCGGCGGCCCGGAGTACGCGGCGCCCGCACAAGGCGGCCTGCGCGGCACCGACGTCATGTTCGCCGCCAACAGCGGCATCACGCTGGCGTGGATCCAGCCGGTGGCCGGCCAGGACTCCGACGGCCTCGTCCGCGCCGCCACGCTGCACAGAGATGCCAGTCCCGCCCGCCCGGACACGCCGTTCGGCCCGGTCGAGGACGTCAGCCCCGCCGAGGCCGCCCACGAGGTCCGTCTCGGCGCCGACCCACGCGCGGGCGCGCCCGTCGCGCTCTGGACCGCCCGCCCAGGCGGCACGGGCCCGACCACGCCCATCGATCAGCTCAAGAGCGTCGTGCGCAGCGCCCTTCGCCTCCCGTAGATGACGGATGTCACGGAGAAGTGCGGACACCCGCCACTTCCCTGCGTCCGTCCTTAAGGGGACCATCCGTCCATGTCGTTTCCCGCACCCGGCACCCTTTTGCTGTGAGCACCCAGCCCTGCCCACCGGACGAGGGACTTCTCGCCGTCCCTCGCCGTGGCCAGTGGGCGATGATGATCTCGCTGATCTTCATCGTCGGACCGGCCATCGACGCCGTCGACAAGCTCTCCGGCGCGTTGCTCGTCCTGACCCTGGCGGGCTTCGTTGCGTTCGTCGCCGTGTACTGGCGCACCATGGTGGGCGGCTGGAAGATCGAGGACCGCACGGTCGATGAAGACGCCGGTGCGGTCGCCCGCGTCCTGCTGCTCGCGGCGCTCGCCGCCGGGCTCGCCGCCATCGGCGAGGCCGACTGGTCGGGCCTGTGGTGCTTCGTGGCGGCTGCCACGGGCCTGCGCATCGACCGTCGCTACGCGATCCCCGCGCTCTTCGTCCTCGGCGCCGCCGCAGCCGGCACCGAGGCGCTCAGCGACCCGCACGGCGGCGCGATCATCTCGCTCTTCATCGTCACGCTCGGCGTCGGCATGCTCACCGGCGGCTTCCGCCGCCTGCGCGTCGTCAACCGCGAGCTGGGTGCCGCGCGCGGTGAGATCGGTCGCCTCGCCGTGGCCGACGAGCGCCTGCGCTTCGCGCGCGACCTCCACGATCTGCTCGGCCACTCGCTCTCGGTCGTCGCCCTCAAGAGCGAGCTCGCCTCGCGGTTGATCGACGACCACCCCGAGCAGGCCGCCGAGCACGTGCGCGACATCGAGGCCGTCTCGCGCCGCGCGCTCTCGGAGGTCCGCGAGGCCGTCGCCGGCTACCGGCGCCCGCTGCTCTCGGCCGAGCTGGCCGGCGCGCGCTCGACGCTGGCCGCCGCCGGGATCGAGGTCGACGCCGCGCCCGCGCCGGTCGGCGAGCTGCCGCCCGACGCCGAGGCCGTGCTGGCCTGGGCGATCCGCGAGGGTGCGACCAACATCCTGCGCCACAGCGAGGCCAGCCACGTGCGCATCAGCGTCGCGGTCGGCGCGCGCGACGCAGCGCTCGAACTGGTCGACGACGGCTGTGGTGGCGACGAGACCGGCGATGGCGACGGCACCGGCCTGGCCGGTCTTGCCGAGCGCGTCGCCCGCGTCCGCGGCCGCATGGACGCCGCGCCCAACGCCGGCGGTGGCTTCCGGCTGGCGGTCACGGTCCCGCTGGAGGCTGTCTCATGATCCGCGTGCTGCTTGCCGAAGACCAAGCAATGGTCCGCGGAGCACTCGCTTCACTCCTAACGCTCGAGGGCGACCTCGAGGTTGTCGCCCAAGTCGCCCGCGGCGACGAGGTCCTGCCGGCGGCACGCGACGCCGCGCCCGACGTCGCGCTGCTGGACATCGAGATGCCCGGCGGCGACGGCCTCAGCGCCGCCGCCCAGCTGGCCGACGCGCTGCCTGAGGTGCGCGTCGTCATCCTCACCACCTTTGGCCGCCCGGGCTACCTGCGCCGGGCGATGGAGAGCGGAGCCCGCGGCTTCGTCCTCAAGGACGCGCCGGCCACCGAGCTGGCGACCGCGATCCGGCGCGTGATGGCCGGCGACCGCGTGCTGGATCCCGCGCTGGCCGCGGCGGCGCTGGCCGAGGGCGAGAGCCCGTTGACGCCGCGCGAGACGGAGGTGCTCGGCGCCGCGCGCGGCGGCGAGCCCGTGATGGACCTCGCAGGACGCCTGCACCTGTCCGCAGGGACGGTGCGCAACTACCTGTCGAGCGCAATGCAGAAGCTAGGGGCCCACTCACGGGCCGAAGCGGTGCGAGTGGCGGAGGACAAGGGATGGCTGTAACCGAGGGATTGGACTACGTGCCGCTGGACGGCCGTCTAGGCTCCGCGGCGATGGAGGCCTCGTCGGAGAAGGGCGTGACACCGCAGGGCGTGCGCGCCGGCGATCCTGCTGCGCTGCAAGCGCTCGTGGACCGTCGCGGGCCGGCGGTCGTCGCGTTCTGCACGCAGGTCTGTGGCCCGCAGGCCGCCGACCGTGCCGCCGCCGAGGCGTTTGCGCGCTTCCGCGCCGCGGTGCGCGATGCGCAGGACCTCAAGAGCCTCGAGCCCGAGGCGCTGCTGCGCGGTGCCACGCGCCACGCCGCGGCGTCGATGGCCCGCCAGCCGTCGGGCCCGCCGCCGCACGGCAAGCTGCGCAGCCGCGGGACCGAAACGTGCGTGCACGTGCCGACGATGCTCGCCGCGCGCGCCAACGGCGCGCTCGGTCCGGCCGACCTGGAGCGCATCGCCCGCCACCTCGATCGCTGCGAGCGCTGCAACGCGCTGGCCGAGATCTTCCGGCGCGCCGAGCTGGCCTACCAGGATCCGTCGGTCGACACGCTCGGGACCGACACGTCGTCGGTCCTGCTGGACGCACTGCGTGCCGTGCCCGAGCACGGCCATGACGTGGCGCCCGCGCCGGCCGACGGCACGCCCGCCGGGACCGCGTTGAACGGCGCGTTCCCACATCTGCCCGACCTCGACGACGAGGTGCCGATCGCGGTCGTGGTGCCGGCGGCGCCGGAGCCGGAAGCCGTGCAGGAGCCGGAGGAAGCCGAGCACGACGCCGTCGCAGAGGACGAGCCCGAAGCAGGCGAGGCCCACCTCGCCGCGGTCGATGACGATCTCGGCGAGACCACCGAGTGGGACCACGAGTTCCCCGACGCGAGCCTCGCGCCGGAGCCCGTCGAGCCCGCCACCGAGGCACCGCTGCTGACCGGCGGCAAGACGCGCCGCAGCGGCGGCGCGCGCCCACTCGTGATCCTGTTGCCGCTGCTGCTCGTCATCGCCCTTGCCGGCGGCGCAGCCGCACTGGCCGGCTTCTTCGATGGTGACGACGGTGCGGCGACGATCTCCAAGCCGCCCGCCCCGCGCGTGCAGGCGCCGGTGACCACGCCGCTGCCGATCCGCCTCAAGGTGCCCAAGCCGGTGACGACGCCGGCGGCCACGGCCGGCACGGCGGCGACCGCCGATGCGACCGGCACGGCGGCCTCCGACGCGACCACGACGGCTCCCGCAGGCACGGCCACCAGCTCGCCTTAGCGGCAGGGGCCACAAAGCCCTCCAAACCTCTCCAGATGTACGCTCGCGGACATGCGCGATGGCGTTTGCCCACGGAACCACCGAGGACATCGTCCTCGCGTCGCGTGCGGACGCCCGTCTGCGGGGCCTGCGACCGAGGCGAGCAGCTCGTGCTCGCCGCCGCGTGACTGAGCTTCCGCCCTTCCACAACGAGCCGGTGCTGGACCTCACCCAGGCCGCGCATCGTGACGAGCTGCGCGAGAGCCTCGCCTGGCTCGACGGGCGGCTGCCGCTCGCGGCACCCATCTGGATCGGCAACGAGCGCCGCGATGGACGGCGCATCGTCTCGACCGACCCGGCGGATCCCGAGCGCGTCGTCGCGCATGCGCCGATCGCCACCGCGGCGGAGGTCACGGCCGCCGTCGGCACGGCCGAGCGTGGCTATCGCCAGTGGGCCGCCGTGCCGGCACGCGAGCGTGCCGCCGTCCTGTCACGCGCTGCGGCCTGGCTGCGCGAGCGGCGCGCGACGTTCGCCGCGCTCTGCGTGCGCGAGGCGGGCAAGCCGTGGGCCGAGGCCGACGCCGACGTCTGCCAGGCCATCGACTTCCTGGAGTTCTACGCCCGCGGCGCCGTCGCATTGGGCCGCGGCCGCGCGCTCTTCCAGGTGCCGGGCGAGCGCAACGGCCTGCACTACGTGCCGCGGGGGATCGTCGCGGCCATCGCACCGTGGAACTACCCGATCGCGATTCCGGCCGGAATGATCGCCGCCGGCCTGGCGACCGGCAACGCGGTGGTCTTCAAGCCCGCCGAGCAGACGCCGTTGTGTGGGTTGGTGCTCGTCGAGGCGCTGCGCGACGCGGGCGTTCCGCCCGACGCCCTCGGGCTCATCCACGGCGGCGCCGAGACGGGCGCGGCGCTTGTGCGCGAGCCACGCGTGGCGACGATCGCCTTCACCGGCTCCAGCCGCGCGGGCCTCGACATCCTCGCTGCGACGAGCACTGTCGCGGACGGCCAGCGCCAGCTCAAGCGCGCCATCGTCGACATGGGCGGCAAGAACTGCATCATCGTCGACGAGGACGCCGACCTCGACAGCGCGATCGAGCCGATCGTCCACTCGGCCTTCGCCTACTCCGGTCAGAAATGCTCAACGGCATCACGATTGCTGGTTCACGAGGCCATCGCCGATGAGCTCATCGAGCGGCTGGCGGTTGCCGTCGAGGCGCTCGAGGTCGGCGCCCCGGAGGAGTTCGGCACCGTGGTCGGCCCCGTGATCGACCGCCGCGCCCAGGCGCGCGTCGCCCACTACGCCCAGCATGCCGCCACGTCGGGTCAGGTCGTCGCCCACCGCGTGCCACAGGAGCGTCCGGAGCGCGGCTGGTACTGCCCGCCCACCGTCATCGCCGACGTCCACCCGGGCGCCGCGGTCCTGCACGAGGAGGTGCTCGGGCCGTTGCTGACGGTCGAACGCGTGCTGTCGATCGACGACGCCTGCCACCGCATCGACACCCTCCCCTACGCCCTGACCGGCGGCCTGTTCACCCGCAGTCAGGACACCGTCGAGCACGTCGTCGCCTGCACGCCGGTGGGCAACCTGTACGTCAACCGCGCGATCACCGGCGCCGTCGTCGGTCGCCAGCCCTTCGGCGGCAACCGCCTGTCGGGCACTGGCACCAAGGCCGGCGGCCCGGACTACCTGCTGCACTTCGTCGAGCCGCTCGTGGTGACCGAGACTGCCATGCCGCCGCCGGCACGGTCGGGGCGCTTTGACCCTGACCGGACGACCTGCGAGTCCACGCCCAGCTGACGGCTCAGGCCACGCGGGTGCGGACGCACTCGAGGAACTGCGCGTGGAGGCGGCGCTCGCCGCTCAACTCAGGGTGGAACGCGACGACGGTGATCGCGCCCTCGCGGGCGGCGACGGGATGGCCGTCGACCGCGGCGAGGATCTCGACGCCGGCGCCGTGCTCCTCGATCCACGGTGCGCGGATGAAGACGGCGTGGACGGGCTCGTCGAAGTCTGGGAAGTCGAGGTCGGCCTCGAAGGAGCGGATCTGGCGGCCGAACGCGTTGCGGCGCGCGACGATGTCCATCAGCCCGAGATGCTCGCGGTCGAGCATGATCAGCCCGGCGCAGGTGCCGAGGACCGGAACGCCGGAGCGCACGACGTCGCCCAGCGGCTCGGCCAGCCCCTCACGCGCGATCCCGAGCGTCATCGTCGTCGACTCGCCGCCGGGCAGGACCAGCCCGTCAAGGCCATCCAGATCGGCGGGCGTGCGGACCTCGCGCACATCGGCGCCAAGGTCGCGCAACAGCTTCAGGTGCGCGTCGAAGCCGCCCTGGAGCGCCAGGACGCCGACGAGCGGAGCCAACGCGCCTACCAGCCTCTGTTGGCGAGGACCTGCGACTCGTCCAACTTGCGGGCCTCCAGCGAGGCCATCGCCGCGCCCAGCCCCGTCGAGGCCGCCGCGACGCGCTCGGCGTCGGCGTAGTGCGTCGTCGCCTCGACGACCGCGCGCGCCATCGCCTCCGGGTTGGAGGACTTGAAGATCCCCGAGCCGACGAAGACCGACTCGGCACCCAACTGCATCATCAACGAGGCGTCAGCCGGCGTCGCGATCCCGCCCGCGCTGAACAGCGGCACGGGCAGCTTGCCGTTCTGCGCCACGCCGCGCACGATGTCGTAGGGCGCCTGCAGCTCCTTGGCGGCGACGAACAGCTCGGTCTCGTCCAGCGTGCCCAGCCGCCGGATCTCCCCGGTGATCGAGCGCATGTGGCGCACGGCCTCGACGACGTCACCCGTGCCGGCCTCGCCCTTAGAGCGGATCATCGCCGCGCCCTCGCCGATGCGTCGCAGCGCCTCACCCAAGTTGGTGGCCCCGCAGACGAACGGGACCCGGAAGGCCCACTTGTCGATGTGATGGGCCTCGTCGGCCGGCGTCAAGACCTCGGACTCGTCGATGTAATCGACCTCCAAGGCCTCCAGCACCTGGGCTTCGGCGAAGTGGCCGATGCGCGCTTTGGCCATGACGGGAATCGTCACGGCCTCCTGGATGCCCTTGATCATGGCGGGGTCGCTCATGCGCGCCACACCGCCGTCGCGGCGGATGTCTGACGGCACGCGCTCCAGCGCCATCACCGCCGCGGCGCCTGCGTCCTCGGCGATCTTGGCCTGCTCGGCGTCGACGACATCCATGATGACGCCGCCCTTGAGCATCTCGGCCAGACCGGCCTTGACTCGGAACGTTGCTTCGTCTCGCATCGCGCCCCATTGTAGGCGGGGCGCGGCGGCCACGGTGGTGCGCCCCGGGCAGCGAGTTTCGCCCTCTGGGCGAGCGTTTCCCTACTTCAGCCTGAAGGCTTTGATCCGATCGGCGTACTGGTCGGCATCGCGGCTGTACACGCCGTATGCCAGCGCCTGGATCGTGGACAGCAGCGCCGTGTGCGAGCGCACGTAGGCGGGCGAGTTGCTCGAGTAGTACAGCTTGATCTGCGCGAGCTTGGCCACCTCGGACAGCGTCGCGTCGACGACCGCGAGCGTCGGTGCCTTGCGGTGGCGCGCGAGCTTCATCGCGCGGACGACCAGCGGGTGCGGACGGCCGGCCGACAGCCCGATCACGAGCGTGCGGTCGTCGATGCGGCCGAGGCGGCTGAGCGCCTCCTGCGAGGGCGAGGCGACGATCTCGGCGCGCAGGTCCAACAACATCAAGAGATGGCGGAAGTAGGAGGCGAAGAAGGCCATCTGGTCGGTGCCGCAGACCAGGACGCGGTCGGCCGAGGCGATCGCGTTGATCGCGGCCTCGACGTCGGAGCGCGAAACGCGCCGGGCCGTCTCCTCGACGTTCTGGTAATCGGCCGCGATCGCGGTCTCGAACTCGTTCTGGTCGAGCGAGAACAGCGGCTCGGGCGACGTCGTCGCCGAACCGGCGGCCTGCCCGGAGGCGACGTTGCGCCGGTACTCCTCACGCGCGGAGTGCTGCAGCTCGGGGAAGCCCTCGAAGCCCAGCGCCTGGGAGAAGCGCACGACCGTCGAGCTGGAGGTGTTCGCGCGGCGCGCGAGCTCCTCCGCCGTCTGGAACGCGACCTCGTCGAGATGGTCGACGATGTACTGCGCGACATCCTTCTGAGAGCGCGAGAACTCGTCGAATCGCGCCTGGATGTAGGCGGAAAGGGTCTGGTGGCCACGCGCCTCGTGCGGCGGGGCGGTGATGGTCGCGGACGTCCTCTTCATGGGCGACCGGTCTTTCGACACTCCGGAGGCGGAGTCCTCCAAAGATGCCGCCGATCGGTCTCCGGCAGTTCTGCTTGGGTAGAGCCCAGACGTGAGCGGGCGCGAGGTCATCGAAGCGGCGACGGAGCTGTCGCGAGTCACGTGGAAGGACCGCGTGGCGCGCCTGCGCCGCCTGGCCCCGACGCTCTTCCTAGGCGCCATCGCCGCCGGGGCGTCGTGGTACATCGCGACCAAGCTGGTCGGCACCAAGGGCGCCTTCTTCGCGCCGGTCGCGGCGATCATCACGCTGGGGCTGACGGTCGGATCGCGGCTGAACCGCGCGATCGAGCTGTCGATCGGCGTGCCGCTCGGGATCGCGCTGGCCGATGTACTGGTCCTCGAGATCGGCTCGGGCACCTTCCAGCTAATCGGGATCGTCTTCCTGGCGACGGCGATCGCGGTCTTCCTCGGCGGCGGGCCGCTCCTGGTCACGCAGGCGGCAGTGTCGGCGATCCTCGTCGTGACGCTGCAGCCGCCGACCAACGGCCTGTCGTTCACCCGCGCGGCCGACGCGCTGATCGGCTGCGGCGTGGCGCTGCTGCTGAACTTCGTCATCGCGCCGATCGACCCCATGGCCTTGGTCCGCCGCGAGGCCGCGCCGGTCCTGGACGAGTTGGCCGCGGTGCTCGACGACATCGCGGGCGCGCTCGGCGATCGCGATCGTGACCGGGCGGTCGCCGCCCTGCGCCGCGCGCGCGACATCGACGCCTCCACCCAGCGCTTCCTCGAAGCCCTGACGGTCGGGCGCGAGACCGCCGCGGCAGCGCCGGCGCGGCGGATGCAGCGCGGGCCGCTGGCGATCTACAGCGAGGCGGGCGGCCAGATCGACCTCGCGGTGCGCAACGTCCGCGTGCTCGCCCGCGGCGTGGTGCGGGCGATCGAGACCGGCGACCGTGTCCCTCCGGCCGTCGCCGACGCGCTCTGCGAGCTGCGCCAGGCGGTGCTCGCCCTGGCGCCGTGGCTCCAGGATCCGCGCCGCGTCGACGCGGTCATCGAGCCGGCCGTGCAGGCCGCGCGCCACGCCAGCGCGGTGCTCGAGCAGACCACCAACCTGTCGGTCAGCGTCATCGTCGGACAGGTGCGCTCGACCGCCGTCGACCTGCTGCGCACCACCGGGATGGAGCCGGAGGCGGCGCGCGCCAGGATCCGCGGTCAGCGGGTCTGAGCGCGCAGGACCACGCGGTCCTTGCCGCTGGCTTTGGCCATCAGCAGGCACTCGTCGGCGGCCTTGAAGAGCGTCGCGACGGTCCCCGCATCATCCGGAGCGACGGCCACGCCGGCCGATGCCGTCATCGGCCCGGCGATCGACCAGACCGCGTCCCGCACGGCGCCCACGAGGCGGTCGGCGCAGTGCGCGGCCTCGCGCTCGTCGGCGTTGGGGAGGATCACGCCGAACTCCTCGCCGCCGGTGCGGCAGACGACGTCGCCGGCACGGACGTGTCCGGCCAGGACCTCGCCGAAGGCCACGAGGACCTGATCGCCGACCGGATGGCCGTGCACGTCGTTGACGCGCTTGAAGTCGTCGACATCGAGCAGCACCAGGCCCACCGGCGCCCCATCGCGCTGGGCGCGCGCGAGCTCGGCGGCGAGCCGCTCGTGGAAGTGGCGGCGGTTGAAGAGGCCGGTCAGCTCGTCGGTCCGGGCCTGTTCGGAGAGCAGCTCGCGGCGCCGGGCGTTGTCATAGGCCAAGGCTGCGAGGCTGGCGAAGCGCTTGATCAGCTGCGCCTCCTCCGGCGAAAAGGTCGGGATCGTCCCGGCGAGCTCCGGTGCGGAGTCCTCGCGCCAGACGTTGAGCGTCCCGATCACGCGATCGGCGACGATCAGCGGGCAGAAGACGATCGCCTCGAGGTCCTGCGGCGTGTCGGCGATGATGTAGCGGCCGAACCACGGGTGACCGGGCTCGAGGTGCACGATCTGGCGCGATCGCACGACCTTGCCGGTGATCGAGTCGTTGAGCCTGGGCGGGTCGGCCAGCGTCTCCTCAACGAACTGGCCCTCGGCGAAGACCGGGATCAGCAGCTGGCGCTCGGCGTCGACCTCGTAGATCGCGAGGCTCGTGTAGGGCACGATGCCGCGCAGCGCGCGGGCCATGGACTGCAGCGTGGCGTCCAGCGACTGCTCGGCCAGGACACCGGCCACCGCATCGATGATCGACTCGAGCCCGCGGACCACGCGGGTGGCAGAGACGGCTGGCATGCGCTCCCCCGGAAGATCGACCGCAGCGGGCCCCGGTTGAGCGGCGCGGTCGGTTTGCGAACAACCTCGTGCGTTGACACTTCGTTGTGCCAACAACTATTGTATGAGCAAGCGTGCCGGACGCCCTCTCCCCTCGACACCTCGCTTCGCGTCTGGCCCAGATCGCCCTGGTGCTTGTCGTCGGCGGCCTCTTGCTGGCGACCCTCCCGGGCCTGGGCGATGTCCGCGAGCGCTTCGCCGACGCACGGCCCGGCTGGGTCGCGCTCGCGCTCGCGCTGGAGGTCGGCTCCGTCGTCTCGTTCATCGTGGTCTTCCGCGGCGTGTTCTGCATCAAGATGCCGTGGGGCTTCAGCGCGCAGGTCGGCCTGTCAGAGCAGGCGGCCAACGTGCTGCTGCCGGCCGGCGGCGCCGGCGGCCTCGCACTGGGCGCCTGGGCGCTGAACCGCGCGGGGATGTCGGCGGGCCACATCGCGCGGCGCAGCGTGGCGTTCTTCCTCATCACGAGCTCGACGAACTTCGTGGTCGCGGTGGTCGCCGGGCTGGGATTGGTGACGGGCGTCCTGCCCGGTACCGGCAACCTCGCGTTGGCGGCCGTTCCGGCGGGGCTGGCGGTGATCGTCATCGCCTCCGTGCTCCTGCTGCCGCGGATCCTCCCGGAGAAGCCCGCGGCGGATGACGACGTGATGGTCGATCCTGCAACTGCGACGCGCCTGGCGCGCCTGCGCTTTCGCCTCGCCCACACCGGCGCGACGGTCGCCGAGGGCGTGGGCGACGCCGGTGCCCTGCTGCGCTCCGGGCGCCCGTCGGTCATCGGCGGCGCCGCCGGCTACCTGATCTGCGACATGGCGGCGCTGATCGCCGCCTTCCACGCCTTCGGCCACGCCCCGGCGGTCGGAGACTTCCTGATGGCCTACGTCATCGGCCAGCTCGGCGGCCTCGTGCCGCTGCCGGGCGGCGTCGGCGGGACCGACGGCGGCCTCGTCGCCGCACTGGCGCTCTACGGCACGCCGCTGGCGTCGGCGACGGCCGCGGTCCTGGCCTACCGCGCGTTCCAGCTCGGCCTCCCCGCCCTGGCGGGCACGGTCGCCTTCGGGCGGCTGCGCCAGACCCTGCAGCGCGACTCCCGCGCGGCCGCCGGCTGCGAGCCGATGGCGGCGCCAGTGCGGGTCAGCACGACGGCGGCCGCCGCCGCCCGCGAGCTCGTCGCCTGAGCAAGCCCCGTCGTGGTTGGCGCGTCGGCGGTGATCCGATCGCGCAGCCGCCGCGCTAGGGGCCCGTATGACATCCCACATCAGCTTGGAGCAGATCGATCGCAGCGGGGCGCTGCGCGAGCTGGCCGACGAGGCCGGCGCGCTGGACAGCAACGGCACGCGGCGCGAGATGCTGCGTCGGACCGGCATCGCCGGCGCTGGCTTCGTCGCCGGCGGCGTCCTCTTCAACGGCATGCTGTCGCCCGCCCAGGCGGCCGGCATCACGTTCTCCACCAAGAAGAAGTCTGTGGCCAACGACGCCAAGATCGCCAACTACGCGCTGACGCTCGAGTACCTCGAGGCGGCGTTCTACAAAGCGGCCGTCGACGGCGGGGCGATCACCGACCCCGACGCGCTGGACTTCGCCAAGACGGTCGCCGCGCACGAGGCCGCCCACGTCGCCGCGCTGAAGAAGGCGCTCGGCAAGGCCGCGGTCAAGTCGCCGACCTTCGACTTTGGCGCCGCGGTCACCGACCAGGCGACCTTCCTGAAGACCGCCGCGACGGTCGAGCCCGT
Organism: Baekduia sp.; assembly: GCF_035996765.1. NCBI lineage: Bacteria > Bacillati > Actinomycetota > Thermoleophilia > Solirubrobacterales > Baekduiaceae > Baekduia > Baekduia sp. The sequence continues at coordinate 10,270 of NZ_DASYJG010000029.1, read as the reverse complement.
CGGCGTGTCGGCCTACGCCGGCGCCGGCCCCTACATCAAGGAGCTGCCGATCCTCAAGGCGGCGCTGGCCATCCACTCGGTCGAGGCCAACCACGCCGCCTGGGTCACCGCGTTGTTGAAGTACAAGTTCGGTGGGACCGACTCCCCCGCCCCGAACTCCTTCAACCCGGAGCGCAGCGAGAAGGCCGTGCTGAAGATCGTGACCTCCACGGGCTTCATCAAGGGCTAGCACTTCCCGCGCGGTTCTCCTGCCGCAGCCGCAGCATTGACGGCCGCCTTCGGGCGGCCGTCTTCGGGCGGCCGTCTTGCGTTTCTCCCCGCTGCCTAGGCGCCGAGGCCTGAAGTACTCGAGGTCCGGGTAAGGTCCGGCGATGGCGGAGCCGTTGCACATCACCGCGTTGATCGTGTTGACGTGGAGCGACGGTGACGTGGTCGCAGAGCGGGTCGAGGGTGCCGGGCTGACGCTCGACGGCGTCGCCGCGGCGGTGCGCGCGCTCGACGGCGATGAGCGCAACGACCTCTCCCTGGAGAGCGCTGGCGAGGCGACGATGGTCGTCGCTGGCGGCCCCGAGTTGTGCTTCATCTACGCGACGTTTGACAGTAGGACGTTCCTCATCCCCGAGACCGGGCGCGAGGGCGATCCGGTCGAGCTGATGGCCGGTGGCCAGCTCGGGATCTTCCCGGCAGGCAACCTGGTGGACAAGGAGACGGCAGCCGCCGTGGCCACGATCTGGGCACGCACCGGCGCTCTAGACACGCGGCTCGGCTGGCACGAGTCCTAGCCGGCCACTACCGTTGAACGCGTGGACGGCGCACCCGCGCACCGACTCATCAGGGCCAGCGATCTCAAGCGCCAGCGCGGCTGGACCGACACGCTGCTGGCCGCCCTGCTCGGCGCACCCGACGCGCTGTCGCCCAACCCCCACGGCTGGCGCGTCCCGATGCGCTGGTACCGCGAGGACCGCGTCCTAGACGCCGAGGCGACCACCGCCTTCCAACACCGCGCCGAGCGCCTGAGCCCACCTCACACCTGGCGCCGCACGCTGCCGACCCGCTCATGGTCGCCCGACGAGGTCGACCACCTCGAGTGGCTCGACGACCCGCACCGCATCGCGCTCTTTCACACACCGCGCCAGCCACGCGTGCGCCGGCGTCGCCGCCCACAGCCGGTGCCGGTCTCCGCGGCGGCCGGGATGCGCTGGGAAGTGCTGCGCCTCTTCTAGCCGCGCGTCGATGGGCCGGCGAGGAGTCGAACCTCGATCTGATGGGTTATGAGCCCACTGCTCTACCATTTGAGCTACCGGCCCGCAGGACGCGATGTTAATGGGGCGCGGCGGGGTAGGCACGGCGTGTGCCCCTAAGTCTTACCCGTGATGGATGACGACATCCAGACCCTGCTGACCACCACGCGCACCTGGGCGATCGTCGGGTGCTCGCCGGACCCGGCGCGGGACTCCCATCGGATCGCCGCGATGCTCCAGCACCGCGGGTTCACGATCGTGCCGGTCAACCCGCGCGCGTCAGAGATCCTCGGCGAGCCGTGTTACCCGACGGTCGCCGACATCCCGCAGGAGCTTCAAGTCGAGGTGGTCGACATCTTCCGGCGCTCCGAGGCCGCGGGCGCCCACGTCGACGAGGCGATCGCAATCGGCGCCAAGGGCGTCTGGCTTCAACTTGGGGTGGTCGACCTCGAAGCGGGCAAGCGCGCGCGGCACGCGGGCCTGCGCGTCGTCATGGACCGCTGCCCGGCGATCGAGCTGCCGCGCCTGGCGACCGGCTGAGCCTCAGCTCGGGCCGTCGACCTTCGCCACCGCGCGCTCCAGCTCGCCCGGTGAGAACGCGCCCTCAAAGCGCGTCGAGATGATGCCGTTGCGGTCGATCACGAAGGTCCAAGGCTCGGTCTGCAACTTGTAGGTCTGCAGTTGCGGCCGTAGGCCCTTGTTGATCTGGTTGTCCTGGTAGACCTCTTGGTGGATGAACGACACCTTGTCGCCCACCTTGGCCTGGACCTCGTCGACGACGTCGACCACCGGGCCACAGACGCGGCTCTGACAGAGCTGCGGCGTCGCGAAGGTCAGCACCACCGGTTTCTTGCCGACGACATCGGCGAAGTCGTCCTTGAGCAGCGACGGCGCCGGGGGTACGCGCGTGTCGATCTTCGCCACATCGCCGGCGACGTCGGTCGGCGTCAGCGTGTGGATGACCGGCGCCTTGTCGCCGACGGCGGGCGGCGTGATCTTCTTGCCGCCGACCTGGACCGAGATCGGGCTCGTAGCTACGAGCCGGCCGTCGAGCTGGGCGATCGCCAGCATCGCGTACTTGCCGTTGCGCTTGAACGGCACGTCGGCGACGTAGACGCCGCGCGCGGAGTTCGGGTCGGTCGCCGTCTGCTTGCTCTCGAACTGCGGCGAGACCTTCAGCGACTCGCTGCGCGCCAGGTAGGGGCCGTGAGCAGCCGAGCCGTCGGTGTTGCCGACATAGAGCGCCACACCGGCGCCGGAGAGCTGCTTGCCGGCCGTGTCGAAGAGCGCGAAGCCGACGCGATTGGAGCCCTTGTCCAGGAGCGAGACGCTCGGCGCGAGCACGGGGCCGCTGGGCAGGTTGCCGATGATGTCGGGCAGCGTGCGGCCCTGGGTCTGCGGGAAATCCTCGGCCTTGGCCGCCGGCTGAGGCTGGGCGGGCGCGTTGGCGTTGGCGTCGCCGCCGTCGTCGGAGGAGCCGCATCCCGCGACCGCCACGAGCGGTACCGACAGGGCGAGCAGCAGCAGGAGCAGACGGGATGAGGACCGAGTCGCGCGAGGCATAGGCGTCGGGAAGGCTAGTGGCCTGATTGGATACTGCGCGCCGGTGTCGTGTTAAGCGGAGATGGAGGAGAGAGCGCCATGGCGGAGCAGCGTGCAGCGATCGTGACCGGGGCATCGAGCGGGATCGGGCTGGCGATCGCCGACGTCCTCGGTCAGGAGGGCTACGCGCTGACCGTTGCCGCGCGGCGTCCGGAGAAGCTCGAGGCCGCCGCGGCAGGCCTGCGCGAGAAGGGCTACGACGTCGAGACCGTCGCCGGCCCGCTGGGCGACGAGGAGGGCGTCAAGGCCGTCGTCGCCGCCCACCGCGAGCGCTACGGGCGCCTCGATGTCCTCGTCAACAACGCGGGCGTCGGCATCGGCGCGCAGGTCGCCGAGATCGACACCAAGAAGCTCGACATGCAGCTCGGCGTCAACCTGCGCTCGATCATCCTGTTCTACCGCGAGACCGTCGACCTGCTGCGCGCCGCGGGCAAGGAGCACGGCGCGGCGATCGTCGTCAACACGGCGTCGATCGCCGGCAAGCGCGGGCAGCCGTGGCTGTCGGTCTACTCCGCGACCAAGGGCGCGGTGGTGAACTTCACCGAGGCCATGCACAAGGAGCTGTCGGCCGAGGGGATCAAGTCCACCGCCTTGTGCCCGGGCTTCGTCGACACGCCGATGACCGAGTTCGTCAAGCAGTCGGTCCCCGCCGAGGACATGATCACGCCGAGCGATATCGCCGAGGCGGTGCGGCTGTTGTTGAAGGTCTCCCCCGCGTGCATCATTCCGGAGATCCAGTTCATCCGGCCGGGAGATTGAGCCGCCGCGGCTGGGTCAGCGGCTGACGAGCTGCCGGCGCCGCTCGGCCTCGCTGAGCGCGCGCTCAGCGTCGGCTGCGGCGCGGCGGTCGGTCAGCCAGCCCAGGCCGGTGCGGCGCGCCTCACGCGTGCGACGGTCGCGGGCGATCGCCTGGTGGTCGGCGATCGCGGCACCGAGGTCGGCCGCGTTGAGGATCGACGCCTCCAGCTGATCCTCCAGCACGCGCAGCTCACGGACCGAGGCGCGGCGCGCCCGCTTGGCGCCCGCGAAGCGATCCCACGCATGAGCGAACGAGACGAAGCTCGTGCGGCCGCCGTGACGGTGCGCGGCAAGCATCGGGCAGACCCCGCCGGCACGGTCGCTGTAGGCGCCGACGATGATCTCGTTGGTGCGAATCCCCTCGAGCATCGCCTCGCGCGTGCGCAGCGGCATGCAGTCGATGGCAAGGCGCAGGTCGTCGATCGGCGTGTGGCTTCGTGCTCGCATAGGGTGTGCGGCCCTCAGGCTACGCCCTGGCGCTCGCGACGCCAAGGCGATGTCCTCCTGTTGAAAGGAACGTTGCAATGAAGCTGGGTGTCCACATCGGCTACTGGGGTCTCGGGCTGACGAGCGCCGATCAGCTCGCGATCGTCCAGGAGGCCGAGCGGCTCGGCTACGACAGCGTCTGGACCGCCGAGGCCTACGGCTCCGACGCGGCGACGATCCTCTCCTGGCTCGCCGGCCAGACGACCACGATCAAGCTCGGCTCGGGGATCTTCCAGATGCCGGGCCGCAGCGCGGCGATGACGGCGATGACGGCCGCGACGATCGACCAGCTCTCCGATGGCCGCATGCTGCTGGGGATTGGCTCGTCGGGCCCGCAGGTCTCCGAGGGCTGGCACGGCGTGCGCTTCGGCAAGCAGATCCAGCGCACGCGCGAGTACATCGAGGTGTTGCGGATGGCGCTGGCGCGGGAGCGCTTGGAGTACCACGGCGAGACGATCCAGCTGCCGCTGCCCGACGGCCCGGGCAAGGCGCTGAAGCTGACGATCGCGCCGGTGCAGGAGCGGATGCCGATCTACCTCGCCGCGATCGGCCCCAAGAACACCGCCTTGGCCGGCGAGGTCGCCGACGGCTGGATGCCGACGCTGCTCTCCCCGGAGCATCTGCCGATGCTGCGCAAGAGCCTCGAGGAGGGCGCGTCGCGCGCCGGGCGCAAGCTCGACGGCTTCGACATCGCGCCGACGGTCAACGTGAACATCACCGAGACCGACGTCGACGGCGCGCGCGACGCGATGCGCCCGTTCATGGCCTTGTACATCGGCGGCATGGGCTCGCGCGAGAAGAACTTCTACAACACGCTCGTGCAGCGCTACGGCTTTGAGGATGCGGCCAAGAAGGTGCAGGACCTGTACTTGGAGGGCCGCAAGGAGGAGGCCGCCGCGGCGCTGCCGGCCGAGCTGATCGACCTGGTGTCCTTGGTCGGGCCGGCCGATCGGGTCCGCGATCGGCTGCGCGCGTACGCCGACGCGGGCGTCGGGACGCTCGGCGTCTCCCCCATGGCCTGGACGCGCGAAGAGCGCATCAAGCAGCTGCGGCTGGTCGCCGAGTTGATGGAGGACGTGGCCTGAGGGTCCTGCTGGGCGCGTTCGGGGATGCGGGGCACGCGTTCCCGATCATCGCCCTGGGCCGGGCGCTGCGGGCGCGCGGGCATGATGTGGTGGTTGAGACCTGGACGCGCTGGCAGGAGGACATCGAGCGCGAGGGGATGCGCTTCGCGCCGGCGCCGGAGTACCACGTCTTCCCGACGCAGGAGCGGCCGCTGAAGCCCTACGAGGCGGTGCGACGGGCCGCGTCGGTCACGCGCGAGCTGGTGCGCGCCGAGCGGCCCGACGTGGTGGTCAGCGACATCCTGACGCTCGCCCCGGCGCTGGCCGCCGAGCTGGAGGGCGTGCCGTGGGCGACCCTGATTCCGCACGTCGACCCACGTGGCGCGCCGGGGTTCCCGGTGTACTCGATCGGCGCGCGGCTGCCGCGGACGGCCGTGGGGCGCCGGCTGTGGGGCGCCTTCGATCCGCTGCTCGCGCGCGGGCTGGAGCTGGGGCGTTCGGAGCTCAACGAGACACGTGCGCGGCTGGGCCTGCCGCCACTGGATCACGTCCACGGCGGGATCTCGCGCGCGCTGGCGCTGGTCGGGACGTTTCCGCAGCTCGAGTATCCGCGGCCGGACGGGCCGGAGCCCGGGACCCACATCGTCGGGCCGCTGCAGTGGGAGCCGCCGTTCGGCGACGTGGCGCTTCCGGACGGGGACCCATCCTGGCCCGTCGTGCTGGTGGCGCCCTCGACGGCGCAGGATCTCGAGGGGCGCATGCTCCGCGCGGCGCTCGCCGGGCTCGCCGACCTGCCGGTGCGCGTGCTGGCGTCAACCAACAAGCGCGGCGAGACCGGCGGCCTCACCGTCCCACCCAACGCCCGCCTCGTCGACTGGGTCTCCTACTCGCGCACGATGCCCCACTGCGACGTCGTCGTCTGCCACGCCGGCCACGGCACGCTGATGCGCGCCCTGACCTCCGGCTGCACCGTCGTCGCGTGCCCAGCCGCCGGCGACATGAACGAGAACGCCGCCCGCCTCGACTGGTCCGGCGCCGGCATCCGCCTCCCCCGCCGCCTTATCAGCCCCCGGGGGTTGCGCCTCGCCGTCCAACGCGCGCTCGCCGACGACCGCTTGCGCGCGCGGTCGCGCGAGCTGGCGGCCTGGGCCGCAGCCCACGATCCGGCCGATCGGGCGGCCGAGCTGGTGGAGCAACTACACGCGCTGTAACGAGCCGTGTAGCATTCCCTCCGTGGAGCGGCTGAACATCACGCTGGACGACGAGCAGGCCGAGAAGCTCGGGCGACTCGCGGACCGCATGCACGTCCTGCCGGGCACCGTCGCGCGCTCGCTACTCTCCAGCGCCATCGACGATGCCGACCCCGACGCCCGCAACGTCGTCGATCTGCTCGACGGAATCCCCGGTGCATACGAGCGCGCGCAGCTCGGGCTGCGACAGGCCGCCGCGGGCGAGACGATCCCGCTCGACGAGCTGTAGTACCCGAATGGCCTCTGTCGAGCTGGCGCTCTCGGCCGTCGAGGATCTCGACACGCTGATCCGCGTGCACAGCCTCCCGGTCAACACACGTGCGCGAGTCATGCGGTCGCTGCACGCACTCGAGCGGTTTCCGCTCATGGGCCCAGCTTTGGCAGGTCGTTGGCAGGGACTGCGCTTCATCCTCGGCCCGTGGCGGTGGCTGCTGCTCGTCTACGTGCATATCGAGGCCGAAGACCGCGTCGTCGTCGTCGCGGTCCAGGACTCGCGGTCGTCGACCGCGGTCACCGCAGCGCGCCACTGAGCCCGACTCCACGGCGAGCAAGTGCGTGGTGTTGTGCGCGAACTGCCACGCTGAAGTCGAGAGCGGGCTGACCGATGTTCCCGTAAGATCAGGTGAGCCTGGCTTGCCGGGTAGCGCAGTGGCCGATCCGGGGTAGCTCAATGGCAGAGCATTCGACTGTTAATCGAAGGGTTGTGGGTTCGAGTCCCACCCCCGGAGCTTCCGAAGCCCGCCCGTAGCGGCGGGTTTCGTCGTTCTCAGCCGGTTGGGGCGGTCTCGTCCATCGCTTGGGCGATGAGGGTGTTGCGGCGGTCTTCGAGGATGTCGCGACGGGCGCGCAGGCCGGCGACGCCGCCGAGGCCTGCGGCCTTGGCGGCCTCGATCTCGCGGTCGATGCGGAGGAGCTCGATGTTGGCGAGCTGGCCCTGGAGGGCGGCGCGGGAGGGCGCGAGGTCGGCGGCGCGATGGACGAGCTCGGCGATCGCTCCGACGAGCATGTGATCGTCGTCCGGGATCCCGTCCTGGGGTGCGTGGACGTGCTCGCGGACATGAGCCAGGACGCGGCGCATCGGGTCGTTGCTGAACGCGGCGTCGTCGAGGTTGACGAGAATCTCGGCGGCCGCGTCGGGCATCGCGATGCACTGGGCCAGGAAGTCGCGCTCGGCGCGCGCGAGCGGGCTCGGCCCGACGGGGCGCCGGAAGGCCGGCGACTCCTCGACCCGGCGGCGCGACGCGCCGCCGCCACGACCCTGGCCGCCGCCGCCCGCGCCGCGGGAGGGTGGGCCTGTTGACAGCCGCTCGCCCGCCACCGGCAGCCACGAGGAGACCATCGACGGCGGCAGGTCAACCACGTCGGCCACGCGCGCGAGCAGCTCCTCGCGCAACGCGCTGGGCGGCAGGGTCCCGAAGACCGGCTTGAGCGCCGCGATCGCGGAGTCCTTGCCCTCGGCTTGGGTCAGGTCCGCGCGCTCGAGCTCGCGGTCGACCTGGAACTTCACGAACGGCATCGAGCGCTGCACCAGCGCGCGCGTCGCGTCGGCCCCCTGCTGCTGGACGACGTCGGCCGGGTCGAGCCCCTTGGGCAGCGGCACGACGCGCAGCGACAGCGACGAGGAGGCCGCGACGCGCTGGGCGCGCAGCATCGCCTCCTGACCGGCAGCGTCGGCGTCGAGCGCCAGCAACACGGTCTTGGCGAGCTTGGCCAGCTCGCCGACCTGCTTGTCGGTCAGCGACGTCCCCATCACGCCGACGACGTTCTTCATCCCGGCCTGATGCAGGGCCAGCACGTCCATGTAGCCCTCGGCCGCGATCACCTCGTCGGCCTTGGCCGCCGCGACGCGGGCGTGATGGGCGCCGAAGACGATGTCGCCCTTGTGGAAGATCTCGCCGTCGGGCGAGTTGAGGTACTTGGGTTGCTGGTCGGCGCCCAGCGCACGTGCCCCGAACCCGAGCACGCGCCCGCGCATGTCCTGCAGCGGGAACATGATCCGGCGGCGGAAGCGGTCGTACAGCCGCCCCTCGGACTTGCCGCCGCGCGTCGCCAGCCCGGCGTCGAACATCTCCTTGTGGGTGTAGTTGCCCACGCGCGCGAGCTGCATCAGCTTGTCCCACGTGCTCGGCGCGTAGCCCACGCGGAACGTCTTGAGCGTCTCCTCGGTCAGCCCGCGCTCCAACAGGTAGACACGGGCGGGCGCGGCCTCGGCCGAGTCCCACAGGTAGCGCTCGTAGAAGACCGCCGCGCGCTCCAGCAGCTCCATCAACCGCTCGCGCGCCATGCGCCGCTCGGCCGCCTGCGGATCCTCGTCCTCGACGGTCAGCTCGATGCCGACCCGCCGCGCCAGCGACTCCAGCGCGCCGGTGAAGTCCAGGCCCTCGGTCTCCATCACGAACTTGTACGCGTCACCGCCCACGCCGCAACCGAAGCAGTGGTAGAGGCCCTTGCTCGTGTCGACGCTGAACGACGGCGACCGCTCCTCATGAAACGGGCAGCGCCCCATGTAGCGCCCGGGACCGGCGCGGCGCAGCTCGGTGCGCGTCGAGACGAGGTCGATCAAGTCGACCGCCTCGCGGACCTTCTCCTTGTCGCTGTCGGCGTAGCGGGGCATCGTTCGGACCCCGGAGCATAGGCCCCGCGCCTGAAGGATCAGGTGCTGCGTGGACTACAGCGCGAAGGACTCCGGGATCGTCAGCTGCTCGAAGATCCGCACGCAGTAGCGGTCGGTCATCCCCGCCACGTAATCGATGATCCGCTGGCCGAGATCGGCGCCTGCCGCGCCGCCGCCATCGGGCAGCCGCGACGGATCCTCGACGTAGTGGTCAAAGAGCGTGTGCAGCAGCCGGTCGATCTTCACGTGCTCGCCGCGTTGACGCTCCCCGAGGTAGACGCGGTCGAACATGAAGCTGCGCAGCTCGTCCATCGCGGCGCCCGCCTCAGCACCCTGGACGATCGCGCCCGCATCGGCCGAGTGCTCGACGAGGTCGTGGACCAGCGCGTCGATGCGGTGCGAGCCGGTGTCGCCGAGCACAGCGATCGCGTCGCGTGGCAGGTCGGTCTCGCGCAGCACGCCGGCCCGGATCGCGTCGTCGATGTCGTGGTTGATGTAGGCGATGCGATCGACGATCCGCACGATGTTCCCCTCCAGCGTGCGCGGCGGCTCGGCGCGTCCGGAGTGGCCAAGGATGCCATCGCGGACGTCGTCGGAGAGGTTCAGCCCCCGTCCGTCCTTCTCCAGAACGTCGACGACGCGCAGAGAGTGCTCGTAGTGGCGAAAGCCCGAGCCGAAGCGCGCCGCCATGCACGCATCCAGCACCGCCTCGCCGATGTGCCCGAACGGCGGGTGGCCGAGGTCGTGGGCGAGGCCGACCGCCTCCGTGAGATCCTCGTTGAGGCCGAGCGCGCGGGCGACCGTGCGCGCGATCTGCGTCACCTCGAGCGTGTGCGTCATGCGCGTGCGGTAGTGGTCGCCCTCGGGCGCCACGAAGACCTGCGTCTTGTGCTTCAGGCGCCGGAACGCCTTGCAGTGGACGATCCTGTCGCGGTCGCGCTGCAGCGGGGTCCGCAGCCCGCAGTCGGGCTCGTCGACGGCGCGCTGCGCCGGGTAGGAGCGCGCCGCCAGCGGCGAGAGGTGCTCGTCCTCCCACGCGCGCCGGCGCGCGGCGAAGCGTCCTGAGACCTGACCCGGTGCGGCGGCGCCATCCATCGACCGATTGTCTCACCCGTGCACCCCGGCACCCGGGCGATGCGCGGCCGGGCGCCGCGGGTACCCTCAGCCGATGCTCGCCCTGACGGTCACGACCAAGCCGCCGCACGTCGCGCTCAC
>NZ_DASYJG010000028.1:0-81644 GCF_035996765.1 Baekduia sp. | reverse complement strand
CGTCCCACGTCGAGGCCGCCGTCGGCCGCGATGGCTGCGCCCTTGAGGCCGCCACCCCAGACCACGCAGCGGGTGGCGACCGTCGTGCCGTCAGACAGGAGCGCGTGGCCGGTGCCAACCTCCTTGACGCCGGTGCCGAGGTGAAGCTCGACCCGCTTCTCGGTCAACACCTTGGAGACGTAGCCGTGAGCCTTGTCGGAGAACGGCTTGAGCAGCGCGTCACCGTAGTCGAGCAGGTGGACGTGCGCCGCGCCGGCGTCGAGGTCGCGATACTCGGCCGGCACGGTCACATTGATCATGTCGGCCAGCGCTCCGGCCACCTCCACACCAGTTGGGCCACCGCCGACGACGACGAAGTTCAGCGCGCCTCGCTGCACGAGGCTTGGGTCCCGGTCGACCTGCTCGAACAGACCCAAGACGCGTGACCGCAGCCGGTTGGCGTCGTCGAGTGAGTACAGCGGGAAGGAGTTGCCGCTGGCGCCTGGCGTACCGAAGAAGTTCGGCTGTGAACCGGCGGCCAGCACGAGCGCGTCGCCGCTCCAGGTCTGACCGTCAGCGGCGGTCACCGTCCGTGAGGCGAGGTCCACGCCCGTTATCTCGGCCAGCTTGACGTCGACGTTCTTGCTGTCGGCGAACACGGTGCGCAGCGACTGCGCGATGTCGCTCGGGGCGATCTGCGAAGTGGCCACCTGGTAGAGCATCGGCTGGAACTGGTGGTAGTTGTTGCGGTCGATCAGCGTCACGCGGACGTCGTCGCGGCCGGCCAGCCGGCGGGCGCAGCCGACACCGGCGAAGCCGCCGCCCACGACGACGACGTGCCAGCGCGGGTCGCCGATCTCACGCGACATGAGCGCGCTCGGCGCGGCGCTCGGACACGCCCAGCCGCTCCAGCAGGTGGTCGCCGACGCGCACGGCGTTGGCCATCGCCGTCAGCGCCGGGTTGACGGCGCCGATGCTCGGGAAGAAGCTCGTGTCGACGACGTAGAGGTTGTCGACCTCGTGCGCGCGGCAGTCGGTGGTCAGGACCGACGTCGCGGGATCGGTGCCGAACCGGCACGTCCCGGCCTGGTGGGCGCACCCGGCCACCGGGATCTCGTTCTTGAGGTAGGCGTGGCGGGGGAGCAGGTGGTCGTGGTGCATCCCGAGGTGCTTGAGCATCGACTTCAGCTCGTGCAGCAGCCGCTGCTTGGGCACGTCGTTGCTCGGCGCGTAGCGCAGCGCGACGCTGCCGTCCTCGCGCAGCGTCACGCGGTTGTCGGGCCGTGGCAGGTCCTCGGTCGACAGCCAGAAGTCGACGGCGTGGCGGGCGACGTGGTCGAGGGTCCACTCGGGCGCGAGCCTGGTCTGCAGCGGCTTCTCGCCGCGGTACATCTCGGCCGACGACTTGCCGACCATCTGGATGTTGCCCAGGGGGAAGTCGATGTCCTTGGTCGCGAAGTAATAGGTGTTGACCCCGAGGGTCTTCTGGAACACCGTCGGGTTGGGCTCCTTGGACAGCGCAAGGACCGCCTGGCTGTTGTGGAACATGTAGTTGCGTCCGACCTGGTCGGAGCCGTTGGCCAGGCCGCGCGGATGGCGGTCGCTGGCCGAGGCGAGCAGGAGCTTGGCGCTGTTGGCCGCGCCACACGCCACGACGACGAGGTCGCCGGTCATCGTCTCGCGGCGGCCGTTGTGCTCGACCACGACGCCGGTGACGGTGGTGCCGCGCTCGTCGGTCTCCAGGCGCAGCGCGCGGGCGCCGGTCAGCAGCGTCACGTTGTCGTGCTCGAGCGCCGGGCGCACGCCGAGGACCTCGGCGTCGGACTTGGCGTGCACCAGGCACGGGAAGCCGTCGCAGGTCGAGCAGCGCACGCAGGCGCTGTAGGGCCTGTTGCGCTCGTCGAGCATGACGCCGCACGGCGCGTGGAACGGCACGTGGCCGGCCGCCTCGAGGTCGTCGGAGAGCTGCTGGATCCGGGGCTCGTGCGAGACCGCGGGGTGGGGGTAGGGGGCGCTGGCCGGCGGCTCGGTCGGGTCCTCGCCGCGTGCGCCGTGGACGTTGTACAGATGTTCCGCGCGCGTGTAATACGGCTCGAGCTCGTCGTAGGAGATCGGCCAGGCCGGAGAGATCCCGTCGTGGTGGCGCACCTCGCCGAAGTCCTCGGCCCGCAGGCGGTACAGCGCTGCGCCGTAGAGCTTGGTCGCGCCGCCGACGAAGTAGTGGACCTGTGGCTGGAAGGGCCGGTCGCGCTCGTCGTACCACGTGTCCTGCGACACGTAGCGGTTGTCGACGAACACGTCGTGGCTCTGCCAGTTCTGCGGCTCGCGGGCCAACCAGTCGCCCCGCTCCAGCAGCAGGATGCGCTTGCCGGACGCGGCGAGCTGGCGGACGAGCGTCCCGCCGCCCGCGCCGCTGCCGATCACGATCACGTCGTAGGAGCTCATCGCAGCTCGTCCACGCGCTCGCCGACGATGATCTGCGCCGCGGCCTCGATCAGCGCCAGGTGCGAGAACGCCTGTGGGAAGTTGCCGAGGTGCCGGCCGGTGTCGGCGTCGAACTCCTCGGCGTACAGGCCGAGCGGAGAGGCGACGCGCAGCAGGCGCTCCATCAGGTCCCGTGCCCGCTGGCGCTCGCCGACGATCGCCAGCGCGGACACGAGCCAGAACGAGCAGATCAGGAACGTGCCCTCCTTGCCCGACAGGCCGTCGTCGGTCTCGCCGGTCTTGTAGCGCAGGGCGAAGCCGTGCTCGGTCAGATCGCTCTCGATCGCCAGGACGCTCGCGCGCAGCCGCTCGTCGCCGGGGGGTAAGAACCCGAAGATGGCGGCCAGCAGGGTGGAGGCGTCCAGCGCGTCGGTGTCGTAGTGCTGGCGCAACACGCCGTCGGCGGTCAGGCCGTGCTCCAAGATGTCGGCCTTGATCTCGTCGGCGGTCGCCCGCCAGGTCACGGTCAGCTCGGGGTCGCCGCGGATCTCGGCGAGCTTGGCGGCGCGGTCCATCGCGACCCAGCACATCAACTTGGACGAGACGTAGTGCTGCGGCGCGCCGCGCGCCTCCCAGATCCCCTGGTCGGGCTCGCGCCAGACGCGGATGGCGCCCTCGGCCTGAGCCTGGACGACCGGCCACAGCCGCCGCGGCAGCCGCGCGCTGCGGCGCGTGTGCAGCAGGATCGAGTCCAGCGCCGCGCCGAAGACGTCGTTCTGGCGCTGGTCGAACGCGCCGTTGCCGATGCGGACCGGACGCGCGCCGGCATAGCCCGACAGCTCGTCGCGGGTGGTCTCGGTGAGGTCGCGGCGACCGTCGATCCCGTACATGATCTGCAGCGAGCCGTCCTCGTTGCACGCCAGGTCGCCGATGAACTGCATGAACTCGTCGGCCTCCCAGTCGAGGTTGAGCCAGTGCAGCGCCTGCAGCGTGAACGTCGAATCGCGGATCCAGGTGTAGCGGTAGTCCCAGTTGCGCTCGCCGCCGGGCGTCTCGGGCAGCGAGGTGGTGCTCGCGGCGACGGTCGCGCCCGTCGGCATGTAGGTCAGGCCCTTGATCGCCAGCGCCGAGCGCTGGATGTAGGGGCGCCATGCGTGGTCGGGGACCCGGGCGCGCTCGAGCCACGTGCGCCAGAACTTCTGCGTCGTCTCCAGGCGCGCGTGCGCGTCGTCGCCGTCGACGGGCGAGGCCAGCCCTGCCGCCCACGACAGCGAGCAGAAGATCCGGTCGCCGGCCGACAGCACGTGGCGGGCGCGGACGCGGTCGCCCTCGATGCCGAGCGCCATGTCGGTGGAGAGGCGGATCGTCAGGCCGGCGCCGGTGGCGTCGGCCTGGTGGCGATCCTCGTCGGCGAGCGTCCACTCCGCGGGCACGCGCCCGTAGTCGAAGACCGGCTCGCAGACCAGCTCCACCTCGGCGGTGCCGTCGATGCACTCGATCGTGCGCACAAGCAGGTGCTCGGCGTCGTCGTCGGTCGGCGGTCGCGTGTGCGGGGTGATGGTGTCCTCGTGCAAGCGTGGCCCCATCGTCAGCGCGTCGCGCACGACGAGCCAGCCGCCCGGCACGTGCCACGTGGTGACGAGCGTGTTGGTCCCGGGCTCGTACTCGCGCGACGAGGGCACGTTGATCCCGAACGGGCCGAGCCGGAAGAAGCCCGCCTCGCGATCGAGCAGCGTGCCGAAGATGCTCGGCGCGTCGAAGCTCGGCACGCACAGCCAGTCGATCGCGCCGTCGGGCGCGACGAGCGCGCTCGTGTGGCAGTCCGACAGGAACGCGTACTCCGCGATGGGAGGAAACGGTGAGGGTGCGGCAGCGCTCTGTGGTGCTGCGTCGGACTTCGGGGTCACTGCACTCGCCATCGTGGTCTGCCTTTCGCGGGTCGCTTGCCGGAGTGTGCGTGGCAGCCACCCGTGCTCGCATCACCCGTTTGGGACGATGCCGCCGTGGGGCGCTCGGTGGTCGCATCCCTGGATGCACCGCTCCCTCCTCTCCGTCCGGAGCGCCGTCGTCGGCGTCGCCGGCCTCCTCGCCGTCGCTCTGCCGGCCCCAGCGCCGGCCGCCTCGTCACCCAAGGTCGACTACGGGCCGATCTCGCACCAGGGACTGGCGAGCGCGGGGCCGGCGTCAAACGCGCTGAAGCTCACGCTGCAGCTCGGGCTGATCGCGAACCAGTCCGGGTTGCAGTCGGCGGTCAAGGCGGCGAGCAACCCGGCGTCGTCCTCCTATGGCAAGTACCCGTCGCTGTCGACGCTGGCCTCGTCTTACGGCGCGTCGTCGTCCAAGCGCAACGCCGTCGCGAACGCGTTCAAGCGCTACGGGGTCACCGCGAAGGCCGACGTGACCCATCTGCGCATGAGCGCGACGATCTCGATCGGCAACGCGGAGCACCTGTTCGGGACCTCGTGGACGCAGTACCGCACGGGGACCGCGGGCCAGTTCGTCGTGCTGCCGACGCACACGCCCAAGCTCCCCAGCGGGTTGGCCGGCAACGTCGACACGATCGCCGGCATGCGCCTGACCGTCTCCCAGCAGGCGACGTCGTCCCGTGAGCCTGGCCCGCCCGTCGGGCCGGTGGCCCATCAGGCGCAGGCCGCCGCCTTCGGTGGGACGCCGACGCGGACCGGCACGCCCGCGACCGGCTGCCTGGCGAGCCAGTACCCGTTGCAGGCCGCCGGGACGGCCGGGCTCATGCCCAACCAGATCTTGTCGGCCTACGGGATCGCCCCGCTGCAGGCCTCGGGCCTGCTGGGCCAGGGCGTCCGGCTGGCCATCGTCGGCGAGGCGCCGACGCCGGCGGCCGACGTCAACGCCTACCGGTCGTGCTTCGGCGTGCAGGGAACGGCGCTGGCCATCCACGGCGCCGGCGCGATCCAGCCGATCCTCGAGAGCTCGCTCGACGCGATGATCGCCTCCACGGTGGCGCCGCAGCTCGCGGGCTTCGACTTGTGGGTCTCGCCGCTGAGCGAGAGCGCCGACGACGGCGACGTGCTCGGCTTCCTGACGATGCTCGCCGCACCGCTGCAGGCGACGGCGAGCGGGCACCCGCTGCCCGACGTGGTGTCGGTCTCCTATGGCGAGTGCGAGTCCACGGTCGCGCCGTACACGGCGTCGCGCACGATCGTCGAGCGCGAGCTCACGGCGATGGCCGCGCTGGGCATCACCGTGGTGGTGGCCGCGGGCGACACCGGCTCGTCGGCGTGCGCCCGTGGTGTTCCCGCCGGCCAGTTGACCAGCGCCGAGAAGCAGCCGCAGGCGTCGTGGCCGGCGACCTCGCCCTGGGTCCTGGCCGTCGGCGGCACGAACCTCACGCTCGACGCGTCCAACGCGATCGCGTCCAGCGGGCCGTGGAACGACACCGTCTACGCCGCGCCGTACACCGCGACCGCCGGCGGCGGGGGCGGGCAGAGCACGCTCAACGCCCGGCCGTGGTGGCAGACGGGCACGGCGAGCAAGCGCCGCGTCCCGGACGTCGCCGCCTTCGGCGATGCTGCGCCGGGCTACCCGATCATCTGCTCGTCGGGCGTGCAGAAGTGCGGGCCGGGGGCCCAGAGCGTCGCGTTCGTCGGCGGCACGAGCGCCGCGACGCCGCTGG
Source organism: Baekduia sp. (assembly GCF_035996765.1). NCBI lineage: Bacteria > Bacillati > Actinomycetota > Thermoleophilia > Solirubrobacterales > Baekduiaceae > Baekduia > Baekduia sp. Next base: position 75,589 of record NZ_DASYJG010000028.1, on the reverse strand, counting down.
TGGCCGGGATGATCGCCCTGTGGACGCAGCAGGCCCGGGCCCAGGGCCTCCCGCGCCTCGGCTTCGTCGCGCCGCTGCTCTACCTGCTCTCCCAACGCTCGCCGGGCGCGTTCCTCGACATCACGCAGGGCACCAACGCGCTGTTCGGCGGGTCGTGCTGCGCGGCGGGCGGCGGCTACGACATGGCGACCGGGCTCGGCTCGCCGCGCGCCGACCAGATCGCCGGGCTGCTCGCGACGCGTTAGCGAGTCAGGCCATCAGGCGAGCGTCACGAGGTTCACGCCGAGGCACAGGCTGCACAGCAGCGCCACGCCGAACAGCGGGAGCTGCACGCCGAGGATCCCGGCCTCGAGCTCCTCGATCCCCTGCAGGTCGGCGCTGACCGAGCGGTCGTCTGACAGCAGGCGCTCGGCGCCCCAGAGGCCGGCGACGATCCCGAGGACGGCCAGCCCGACCGCCATCCACCCGGTCCACAGCGGACCGTCGAGGATGATGAACAGCGCCACGAACACGAGGCCGCCGATCGCGGCGACGGCCTGCAGGGCCAGGCCCGGGGCGCCCGACAGGGCGCCGAGCGCCACCGGCATCGCCAGCAGCGCGATCACGATCCACACCATCAACGCAACCCATTCCATGGCGCTAGCCCCGGAGGCCCTGGAACAGGCTGCGTCCCAGAACCCAGGTCACGAGGTCGAAGAGTAGGGCCAGCCCGACGCAGATCCACTCCCAGCCGAAGACGCCGTCTGACGTCAGGGCCCACATCAACGCGTACACCATGGTCGTCCACGGCAACACGAGGAAGCCGACGACCTGGATGACCCAGCTGTCGTGAAACGCGTCGTCCATGAAGCGGCCGAAGATCCAGAACCCCAGCAGGCAGAGCCGCGGCCAGAACAACGAGCTGACGAAGAAGAACCAGCCGTACCAGTGGGTCACCAGCTCGTCGGACTGCGACCGGGGCACGTTGGCCGTGAGCGGCGTCATCGGGTTCGTCGGCATGGTCCCGGAAGGCTGGCGCCGCGCCCCCGGACGGACATCATCCGTTCCGGATGAGATCCGTCTCCATGGTGGTGCCGGCCTCCCCGCCGCGCGCTGGTCGGCCCCCTTGCCCGGCCACGTCCGGCTCAAGACAGTGGAGCGTGCCCCTTCCCCCACGGATTCAAGGTGCTCGTGTCTGGACCGTCCTCTGCTCTGCTGGTGCCCGCCGTCGTCGAGCCGCCCCGGCCCGTCACCTTCCTGGCCGTCCCGCGGCCACCGGTGCCCAAGCGCGTCGAGCCGCGCGCGCGCCTGGTGCGCCGGCTGCTGGCCACCGTCGAGACGCGTGCGGTGGTGCTGAGCGCCCCGGCCGGCTATGGCAAGACGGCGCTGCTGGAGGCGTGGGCGGCCGCGGAGCCCCGGCCCGTCGTCTGGGTCGGCGCCGGCCGCAAGGACGACGCGGTGGCTCTCGGCGTCACGGAGCTCGAGGCGGCGGTCGACGACCTGCGTGCCGCGGCCGCGCCCGCCGTGCTCATCGTCGACGACGCCGACGTGGCTGGCGGCACCATCGCCGTGCGGGCCCTTGACGCGGCCGAGCGTGGGCTGCCCGCCTGCGTCACGCTCGTGCTCTCCGGCCGCTGCGCCCCGCCCGAGGCGCTCGGACGGCTGCGGTCGGCCTGGCCGCTGCTCGAGCTGGGCGCCGACGACCTGGCGATGACCCACAACGAGGCGGCGGCGCTGCTCGCGGCGGCGGGCGTGGAGCTCGATGGCCGGGCCGTGGCCACGCTGATGACCCGGACGGAGGGCTGGCCCTCCGGTCTGCGGCTCGCGACCGTGGCGCTGAGCGCCCAGGCCGACGTCGACGCCGCCGTGGCCGGCTTCGGCGGCGGCGACCGTGTCGTCGCCGACTACCTCCGGGGCGAGGTCCTGTCGGAGGTGGTTCCCGAGCGCCTGGAGTTCCTGACCGACACGGCCGTCCTCGACACGCTTTCGGGACCCGTGTGCGACGCCGTGCTCGAGCGCCACGACTCGGGTCAGCTGTTGTTCGACCTTGGCCGCTCGGCGGCGCCGGTGCGGTCGACCGATCGCAGCGAAGAGCACTTCCGGCTGCATCCGCTCGTGGCCGACATGCTGCGGACCGAGCTGCACCGCGCGGATCCGGAGCGGGAACGCGCGCTGCACGCGCGCGCGGCGACGTACTACGAGGAGGCCGGCCAGTTCGCGACGGCGATCGACCACGCGATCGCCGGCGAGGACTACGACCGGGCGGCGCAGCTGCTGTGGGAGGTCGCGCCGAGCGCGCTGTTCGACGGCCGCTCCCACGAGCTGCGGACGTGGTTGGCCCACATCGGAGACGCGCAGATCGGACGCCGGCCCGCGCTGGCGTTGACCGCCGCGCTGACCGCCCTGGTCGACGGCGATCGGGACCAGGTCGAGCGCTGGGTGGCGGCGGCCCGCCGCGGGACCGACGCCTCCGACGTCTCGTCGCTGGCTGCCGCCGCATCGCTCCTGCGCGCCGCGGTCGCGCCCGGCGACGCGGCGGCCCTGCGCGATCGCGCTGCCGAGGCGATGGCCGTGATCCCCGAGGGCAGCTCGTGGCGTGCGGTCTGCTGTCTGCTGCGAGGGGTGGCCCACGGCCTGCTCGGCGATGAGCAAGCGGCGCAGTGCGACCTCGAGGAGGGCATCCGCCACGGCGCCGTGGTGATGCCGGCGATCGAGGCGCTGTGCTTGGCCCAGCTGGCCCTCCACGCCCTGCTCGAAGGCGATGCCGACGAGGGGGCGGTGCTGGCCGAGCGGGCCCGGACGCGCATCGACGCGCGTGGCCTCGCCGAGCCGATGGTGCGCGGGCTCGTCTGCGCGGTGTCGGCGTTCGCCCGCGCCCACCGGGGACGGGTGGAGGAGGCGCGCGCCGATGCAGCCGAAGCCTGGGGGATCTTCGGCACGCACGAGGGGCTCATGCCGTGGTACGACACCCAGGGTCGTCTCGCCCTCGCTCGTGCGCAGCTGCGCCTCAGCGACGTCACCGCGGCGCGGGTTCTCACCGCCGCGGCGGCGCGCGGCGCAGCGCGCATCCCTGACGCCGTGCGGCTGCGCGCGTGGATCGATGACGCTTGGGGCCGTGCCGACACGTTCGCCGTCCAGGCCCTTGCCGGGCCAGGTTCGCTCACGACGGCCGAGCTCCGGGTGCTGCGGTTCCTGCCGAGCCACCTGTCGTTCCGCGAGATCGCTGAGCGCCTGCAGGTGTCGGCCAACACCGTCAAGACGCAGGCCCACGCGGCGTATCGCAAGCTCGATGCGTCGTCGCGCTCGACCGCGGTGACGCGGGCCCGCGTCATCGGGCTGCTCGATCCGTGAGCGATTCACCCGCATAGGGGGATAGACGGGGCCGCGAGTCGGTCGTAGCGTCGGAATCGTGACGACGATGCGCCCCGGGTCCCGTGACAGGGGCCGGCCCGTGCGGGGGCCTTGGCCTCCGGTGTCGCCGCTCGGGCTGTCGGCGCTGATCTTGGCTGGGGCACTTGCCTCGGGGGCCGCCGTCGCGATCGCGCTCGCCGCTGCGGCCCCGGGCCGCCAGTCGACGGCCGTGCTCCTGCACGGCGCGGTCGTGGCCGTTCCGGTGGCGCTGGGCTGCGCGGCGCTGGCGCGCCGTCCCGCGGATCGCTTCGCGCTGCTCATGGTGCTGGCCGGGCTGCTCTGGTCCACGACCGCGCTGGCGGAGTCGGGCGACGCGGTGCTCTACAGCCTGGGCCGCCTGCTGGCCTGGGGCTCGGACGCGATGGTCCTGCTGCTCCTGCTGACGTTCCCGACCGGGCGGCTGCGCACCGCGCGCGAGCGGCGGCTCATGCAGGCCCTGTTCGTGCTCGTCGTCCTGGGCTTCATGTCCTCGGGGCTGTACGCGAGCGGCTACCCGTTGCCGTCGCCCTACACGTCGTGCCGCGCCGGCTGCCCGGGCAACGCCTTCAACATCGTCTCGTGGAACGGCCTCGAAGGCGTCGTGCGGCCCGTTCGCGAGGCGCTCGCCGTCCTGATCTACGGCGCCGGACTCGTGCTGCTGGTCCAACGCAGCCGGAGATCGGGCCGCCTGCTGTCGGTCGCCCTCGGCCCCGTGGTGGCGATGGCCGCGTTCCGGACGGCGGCGCTCGTCGTCTACTTCGTCGCCCGGCGCGCCGGGGTGTCGGGCGACGCGATCGACGCCATCGGCTGGGTCTACATCGCCTCGCTGCCGCTGATCGCGATCAGCTTCGCCGTCGGGATCGGGCTGCGGCGGCTCCACGTCGCCGGCGTGCTGCGACGGCTGGGGATGCGGCTGAGCGCCCACCCGTCCACGACCGATCTCAGGGACGCGCTCGCCGAGGCCCTGGAAGATCCGACCGTCCGCGTCGTCTACCGCGTCCTCGGCGACGACGACCGCTGGGTGGACGACACGGGGTGGCCGATCGCCGCGCCGGCCGCCGGTGGCGACGTCGGCCTGCTGGAGCTGCGCTCCCAGAACCAGGTCCTCGGCGCGCTGCTCTACGACGTCGGCGCGGGACCGGATCCGGCGCTGGTCGACGCGCTGGCGTCCTTTGCGGTGGTCGTGCTGGAGAACCTGCTCCTGGTCGATCGCCTGCAGACGTCGCTCAACGACCTCTCGGCGTCGCGCGGACGGATCGTGGCGGTCGCCGACGCGTCGCGTCGTGCCATCGAGCGTGACCTCCACGACGGCGCGCAGCAGCGCCTCGTCGGGCTGCGGCTCAAGTTGGCGGTGCAAAGCGACCGGTTGGTCGACAAGGCGCCGGCGGAGTCCGCCGCGCTCCGGCAGCTGGGCGGGGAGGTCGAGGAGGCGATCGACAACATCCGCGAGCTGGCGCTCGGGATCTACCCGTCGCTGCTGGCCGAGCAGGGACTGCCCGAAGCGCTGCGCTCGGCCGCCCGTCGCTCGCCGCTCTGGACGTCCGTGCGGGCCGAGGGCATCGGTCGCTTCCGCCGCGAGGTCGAGAGCACGGTGTACTTCGCCTGCCTGGAGGCGATGCAGAACGCCGTCAAGCATGCTGACGGGGCGACCGCGGTCTCGGTCGTGCTCACCATGGACAACGGCGGCGGCGACGGGCTGGCGTTCGAGGTCTGCGACGACGGGCGCGGGTTCGACCAGGCCGCCGTGCCCGCGGGCAACGGGCTGCTCAACGTGCGCGACCGCGTGGCCGCGATGGGTGGCTCGCTCCGTGTCCAGTCCACGCCGCAGGTCGGCACGGTCGTCGCCGGCGTGTTGCCGGTGCGGGATGAACCGGCGTGAGCGGGTTCGGCGTGCGACGCGGGCGCGAGTCCGATGCTGGCGTGGCGTCCGACGCTTCCAGCCCGGCCGTGCATCCGGAGGTCCTGCGTCACGCGCCGGACGGCATCGCGGTCATCTGCGCGGCGACCGGGACGTTCGTGTACACCAACGACGCGTGGACGAACGCTCTGGGCTACGCCCCCGGCGACCTGGTGGGGCGTCACGTCTCCTCGGTCAACTCCCCGAGCTTTCGCCTGCCGCAGGAGATTGCCGGTGAGATGCTCGATGTTCTTGATCGTGGAGAGATCTGGCGCGGTGAGATCGAGATGCGGCGCCGCGACGGCGTGACCGTCTGGTGGGAGCAGACGGTGGTCCGTTACGACGACGAGCAGGGACGGCCGACATGGATCGTCGTGGGCCGCGAGGCGACCGCGCGACGCGCCACGGCGATCGAGCTGGGCGCCACCGAGCGCCGGTTTCACGCCGCGTTCGACGCGCTGCCGACGGCGGCGGCGATCTGCGACGAGGACGATCGCGTGCTCGCCGTCAACGACGCGCTCGTCGCGCTGACGCGGACGGGGCGGACCGAGCTGCTGGGCCGCAGCCTGGAGGCCGTGCTGCCGCCGCTCGACGTCGACGCGGCGCGCGCGCTGGCGGCCTCCGCACGCTGTGGCGACGTCTCGCGCTACCGCTATGACGCCCAGGTCGCCGGAACTCAGGGGATAGGGGTGACGACCACGGTCGTACGGCACGTCGACGGGCGGTTCCTGGAGGCGGTCGTGCTCGTGGAGCCCGATCAGCCGTCGTCGACGTCGTAGCCGATCGCGAGGGCGAGTCGCGGCGCGACGGCGACGAGCCGCGCGAACCCGATCGCCGGCCCGACGGCCACAAGGGCGCCGACGATCTCGTCGTCGTCGGCACCGGCCGCCCGGGCGAGGTCCACGGCGAGCCGGCACGAGTCGGTGGCGGCGTCGATCGACAACAGCGCCCCGAGCCGGACCAGGCAGTGGGTCTTGAAGTCGAGGCCGACGCAGTCCCTCCGTGAGCCGGGGACGGGGGTGTCCTGCAGCACGATGCGCACGGCCTTCTCGTCGTTGAGCGCGAGGCGCCGGAGCAGGTCTTCGCTGCGCTGCACGGATCCTCCGAGCGGACGCGGGGCGGGTAGGTCCAAGTGACCGTCGCAGGCGCGGGCCAAGCGGGCATCGTCTGAACCGGGTGATGCCCCGCGGCCGCTCCGAGTGCGACGGTCGGCGGCATGGCGCACGCCCACGTGCACGTCCCGCACGAGCTGACCGAGAAGGAGGAGCGCGACGCCACGGTCTCGCGGATGGAGCGGTGGTTCGAGCTCGGCGCGGTCCTGCTGCTCTCGCTCACGACGCTGGCGACGGCGTGGAGCGGCTACCAGGCGGCGCGCTGGTCGGGCGAGCAGTCCCAGCACTACGCCCGCGCGTCGGCGACGCGCATCAAGGCCCAGCAGCAGTCCACGGCGGCGGGCCAGCTGCGCATCGACGACCTCCTGTACTTCAACGGCTGGCTCGACGCCCGCCAGGCGGGCAACACGAAGCTCGCGGCGATCTACGAACGTCGCTTCCGCCCGGCGTTCGTCCCGGCCTACCGCGCCTGGCTCGCGCAGAAGCCGTTCACGAACCCGAACGCGGTCCCCGGCCCGCTCTACATGCCGCAGTACCGGCCGGTCGAGATCGCGATCTCCAAGCGCCTGGACGCGCGGGCCGACGAGCTGTACCAGGAGGGCACCGAGGCCAAGACCAACGACGACAAGTACATCCTGTCGACGGTCTTCTTCGCTGCCGTGCTGTTCTTCGCGGGGATCTCACTGCGCCTGGAATGGCGCCCACTCCGCGGCTTCGTGCTCGGGATGGCGAGCCTGCTGCTGATCAGCGGCCTCGTGTTCGTGGGGAGCCTGCCGGTGGCGTAGGCGCCAAGGGTGCCTGCCTCCCACGCCGGCGATCCGCGCTGGCGCAGTCCCGGAGCAGCTGCGCTGGGCCTTCGCCTAGCTCCAGCGGAACCCCGGCACGCGGGCGCCCGGGATCAAGGGGCTCGGCGGTAGCCCCGCCGTCAGGTCGGGCTGGTTGTAGGGCGATGGCGCGACGTCGTTCGTGGCGTCGGGGTGAAAGAGCGAGGCCAGGAGCTCGATCTGGCCGCGCGCGGTCTCGCGCTCGCCCATGCCACCGCCGTACATGCGCACGCCGGCCTGCTCGCAATGATCGTAGATGTTCAACAACGCGCGCACGCTGCCGATCCGCGATGGCTTGATGTTGACGATCTGCGTCGTGATGTCGGCCGCCGTGGCGATCGGCGCGTCGAAGGAGACACGCGCCGCATGGGGCTTGAGCAACTCGGCCACCTCGGGCAGGTCGTGCGGGTCTTCGAGGATCGCATCCGGGAAGCGCGCGACGACCTCGCGGTACATCGCCACCAGCGCCGCTTCGTCTTCGACCTCGATCCCGTAGCGGCCCTTGAAGTCGATGACGTCGACGGCGCTCGTCGCCGCGACCTGCGCGATGAGCGACGCCGACCACGACGGCTGGGCGTCGAGCTTGAAGCGCAGGGCCGGGTAGCGCTCCAGCCGGCGACCGATCGTGTCAAACGACGGCGGGTCCTCGAGCCCGAGCGAGTTGACGAAGCGCACCGGCCTCGGTGCGCGGCCGAGGGCCTCGGCGAGCGAGAGGCCGTTCTGCGCGAGGGCGAGGTCCAGCGCGGCCGATTCGAACGCCCACCGCCGCAGCCGGCGCGCCATGTCCCACTCCGGCGGCTCGGGCCACAGATCCAGGCCGGCGACGTGGTCGCTGAACGACGCGAGCGTCCACGAGCCCCCCAGCGCCAGCGACGGCGCGAGCGCGAGAAACGCCCCGTCCTCGTCCATCATTTTGCCGCCGACCTCCTCGCCGAGCCCCTCGATCCTTCCATCGCTCAGGTGCAAGATGTAGCGGCCGTGCTCCGGCTCGCCGGGCGGCATCACGCTCTGCCAGCGATGCTCGGCGATGGTCAGGGTGAGGTCGGCGACACGGCTCCAGAGGGACTCGGACATGTCCCCAAGACCATGCCGAAACCAAGAACTCATCGGCATCGCCGCTGCACGCCATGCCAGAGATAGCATCGGCCGGGTGACCGGATCCGAGCGCGCTGTCCCTTCGTGGCTCAACACGCCACCTGACAATCGCTGGGGTTGGGAGAGCGAGGCGGTCGCTTGCGAGCGACTTGATGCAAGGGCGCTCTCGTTCGTCAGACGTTTGCTCGCCGAGTTCGGACGGCACGAGGCGACGGCGGTCTTCGTGCGCAGGCACTCACAGCCCGACGACGTCGTCATCGTCGTCGAGCAAGCCGGGATCGGGCTTGGCATCCAGCTCGACGAGGCGATCGAGGTGGTGGTCGTGTTCGATGAGCAAGACACGCACCGAGAGTTCGGCGACTGGTCTCCGACCGACGATCGCTTTGCGGCGGCGTTTCACTACGTCGTCAGCGAGTACTTCAGTGAGTGAGGAGGCGCTCACGACCCCGCGTGCGCGCGCCGTCGGGCCGCTGGTTCGAGCGCCGGGCTCTGCCAGCCTCCATCGGCCGGGTTGAGGTTGCTGCCGGGCGCGACGATCTCGTCGATGCGGTCGAGCACGTCGTCGCCGAGGACGACGTCGGCCGCGGCGAGCTGGCTCTCGAGGTGCTCCATCGTGCGCGGGCCGATGATCGGCGAGGTCACCGCAGGGTGGTTGAGCACGAAGGCGAGCGCCAATTGGATGAGCGTGATTCCGGTCTCTTCGGCCAGTTGTGCGAGCTGGTCGGCGGCGTCGAGCTTGCGCTGATTGGCAGGCAGCGACAAGTCATAGCGGTTGGTCAGTCGCTGGCGCGCCGCCGAGGTCGGGCCAGCGACGTCGGCGTCTTTGCGGTACCGGCCTGAAAGCCAACCGCCCTGCAGCGGGCTCCAGGGGATGACGGCCATGCCGAACTTCTGGGCCGTGGGCAGGACCTCGTTCTCGATACCGCGCGTCAGGATCGAGTACGGCGGTTGCTCGCTGACGAAGCGCTGCAGGTGGCGGTCACGTGCCACCCACTGCGCCTCGACGATCAGCGACGCCGGGTAGGTCGAGTGGCCGAGGTACCGCACCTTGCCCTGGCGGACGAGATCGCTCAGCGCGCCAAGGGTCTCGTCGAGATCGGTGTCGGGCGTCGGACGGTGGACCTGGTAGAGGTCGATGTAGTCGGTGCCCAGTCGGCGCAGCGAGTGCTCCACCTCCTCGACGATCCAGCGGCGCGACGTGCCGCGGCGATTGGGGTCAGCGTCCTCGCCGACCGGCATGTACAACTTGGTCGCCAGGACGACATCGTCGCGGCGGTCCTTCAGCGCCTTGCCGACGATCTCCTCCGACTCGCCGGCCGAGTAGACGTCGGCGGTGTCAATGAAGTTGATGCCGGCGTCAAGCGCGGCGTGGATGATGCGGATCGACGCGTCGTGGTCAGGCTCGCCCCAGGCGCCGAACATCATCGCGCCGAGACACAGCTTGCTGACCGAGACGCCGGTGCGGCCGAGATTGCGGTGCTCCATGATCGTGCTCCTTTGTACGAGGTGTCAGTAGAGGACTCGTTCCCGTTGCGCTAGCTTCCCCCCACGAAGCGTTCGGAACCTCTCGAAGGCCCCGCTTCATCTCCTGTTTCTTCTACCGAAGGAGATGTACCCCGTGTTCATCACGGATCTGCCTGCCACGGCTCAGAACGTCGTGGCCAATCAGGCGATCACGATCTGCTGCTCGGCTGTCGGTCCCAACTGGGAGCGCGATTTCCAGATCTGCCTCGACAACGGCATGTGGGGGTCGAAGTCAGCCACGGCTGACCGCATGAGCCACCGCGCGGTGTTCGAGGCGATCCAGCCAGGACAGCTCGGCATCGCGGTCCATGGCTTCCATTGGCAGGATCCCGCGAACCCGCCGCGCAATGCGAACGGCGCCGCGTACGGTCCGCGCGCTCCCGAGAAGGTGTTCGGGCACGCGTGCTTCACGCGCTTCGTCCTCTTTGAGGTCGACGGCCGGCCGTACCGCTCCAATCGGCCGGTGTGGAGTCGCGAGGCCGTTGACGAGTGGGATCTCCGCCTGCCGTTCAATCCGCTGCACGTGGCCGAGAACGTCAGGTTGCGGATGGACGAGATCAACCCCGCCGTCCGCGAGGGCATCCGCATGAGCGGCATCTTCGCCTCGATGCCGTATGTGATCTCGCCGGCGCTCGTCGGCATGCCTGGCAACGGGCACGATGGCGGTCTCCTGTACCCCACGACCAAGGCGACCGACGCTGTCGCGGTGAGCTTCGTGCGCGTGGAGGCGTCGCTGCTGCGCAAGAAGCTGCTGGGAGGACGCGAGTCGGCCCCGTGCGCGTTCTGCGGACGCGAGTCGCTGGACCGCGACCTTCACGTCACCCACCTCAAGCAGCGGGCGGTCTGCGGGGAGACCGAGCGTCTGGATCCGAACGTCGCGGTGCTCGGCTGCGTCGCGTGCCATCACGGCTTCGACGCTGGCGTGTTCTTCGTCGACACGAGCGGCAGGATGCGGATGAACCCGTCGGCGCCGACCAGCGAATGGCGCTCGGCGTTCTTTCAGCCGCTGGAGGACCGACCGTTCAGCGCCTGGTCGGCGCCCGTGCAGGCGTACCTGAGCTGGCATCGCACCAACGTCGCCCGGCAGTAGCCAAGCGACTACTCGTCGTCGAGCTCCGTCCACTTGGCGGCGCTGCCCCGAGCCTTCTCTGCGGGGTAGCGCCGCCCGTTGTCTGCGATCTTCCGACGCACGGCGGCCTCGACGTCGATGCCGGTGGCGTTGGCGAAGTTCAAGCACTGGATCAGCACGTCTGCGAGCTCGTCCTCAACCGCCTGCCGGCGGTCGGCGAGCACCTCCGCGCCTCCGGTCTGAGACCACAAGAACAACTCCTGCAACTCGGCGGCCTCCACGGCGATCGCGGCCGACAGGTTCTTCGGGGAGTGGAACTGCAGCCAGTCCCGAGCGTCCCGGAACAGCGCAAGTTGGCGTTGCAGCTCGACGATCGACACGCTGCCTACCGTAACCGCGCTGACGGGCCGGGAACTTTGTCGCCGCCGCCGATGAGTCTCGCCGGCTCGCGTCGTCTGGGGGACATGACCGACACCAAGCAGGCTTCCACCACCCTTTCGAACATCGGCGTCGCCATGTTCACCGTCGCCGACCAGGACGCCGCGATCGCGTTCTACACCGAGAAGCTCGGCTTCGAGCTGCGCAGCGACACGTCCTTCGGCGAGAACGGCGAGATGCGCTGGGTGGAGGTCGCTCCGCCCAGCTCACGCGCCCGTCTGGCGCTCAACCCGCCGATGCGAGACACGCCGGGCGGCGGCGGGATCGGCGTCGAGACCAGCGACGTCCTGGGCGAGCACGCGCGCCTGAAGGCCATCGGTGGCATCGACCTTGACGCCGAGCCGATGCAGACCCCCGGTGCGCCGCTCATGTTCATGCTGCGCGATCCGGACGGCAACACCGTCGTCGTGGTGGAAGCGCCGCCCGCCGCCTAGAAACCTTCCGCGGCTAGCGTAAGCACCGATGCCCCAGCTGCGCGCGATGGATGCGACCCTCGACGGCTACGCCTGGCTGCCGCGGATGATCGACAAGTCGCGCGCGGCGCGGGCGCGCACGCTCGGCGACGGCGTGCACCCGTGCCCGGTGGATCGGCGCTGCCTGGCGCTGCTGGGGATCGACTTCGCGACGTTCAGCGAGGTCGTGGCGCACGCCGCCGACGATGCGGAGGTGCTGGCCGGTCTTCGTGCCGCCGGCATCGCGTCGGCCGAGGCCGCGTGGTTTGATGCCCCGGCGTGGGAGGATGCGCTGGCGGAGATGGTCTGGCGCTCAGACGGCGAGACGATCAGCGACCGCGATGCTCGCAACATCATCATCTTGCATGCCGAGGACGCGGTGACCGTGACTTGGTCGCGGTACTCCAGCGGCGAGCGCGGGCCGGAGCTCCACCTGCACCGTGAGCACACCGACGCGTTCTATGTGCTGACCGGCGCGCTGCGGTTCGCGCTCGGTCCCGAGGGCGAGCGGATCGTTCGAGCGTCGGCCGGAACGCTGGTGTCAGCCCCGCCGGGCGTCGCTCACAGCTTCATGAACGACGAGGCCGACGACGTGACGTGGCTGAACATCCACACGCCGGACGCCGGCTTCGCGGCGTTCCTGCGGGGCGGGCGCGACGGACAGGCGCGGCCGTTTGACTCCTTCGACGTCCCGGCGCAGACCGGCGGCGATGGGGGACGGTCGGCTGACGAGGCGGTTGTCATCGCGCCTGGCGCCGACATGGGTCTGGCGTACGAGGGCCCGGATCTCCGCGTGACCGCTGACCGGTTCCGTGTGGACATCACGGTGCCCGGCGGCGCCGCGCCGGTGTCCTATTGCAGGATCTGAGCGGCGACCCCTGCGCTTGAGATCTTGCTCAGATCGACCGTTGTAGCCGTTCGCTCGTTCCGTCCCCATCCGCCCCGGCGTCGTCCGGCCACGGCGTGAACTCCCGCCCCTCAGCAACCGCCTGCACCTCGAGGCCCGTCTCGTCGAGCAGGTAGTCGTAGCCGATCGGCTGCCAGATGTTGTCGGGGTCGATGCGGCGGTAGCGCTCGCGGCGTGCGGCGCGGTCCTCCGGGTGAAGCATGCGCAAGTGATAGATGTTGAGATCGGCCTGGGGCCAGTCCTCGGGCGGCGGTGGCATCGAGGCCCAGAAGGCGTGGACGCGGCGCTCGTCGAAGTGGTGGTCGGGCGTGCAGCGAAACAGGCAGGCCTTGCGCTTGGTGGCCCAGATGCCGTCGGCGCGGTACTGGTCCGGGCTGCCCCAGAGCTCGCGGAAGTGCAACCACATGGCGTTGGCGCCGGCGTCCTGCGCGCGGCGCAGCTCGACCTCCGCGCGGGCGCGGAAGTCCTGCTCGAGGCGCTCGTCGGCGTCGAGGCCGAGCAGCCAGTCGGCTCCGTGCTTCCAGGCGGCCTCGGTCAGGGCGCGGTGGTTGCGGCCGTCCTCGAGCTCGTCCTGATCGCCATGCGCGACGGTCAGCAGCTCGAGGACCGAGGGCTGCGCGGCCACGAACTCCGCCGATCCGTCGATCGACTGGTCGTCGAGCGCGACGATGCCGTCGACGTGCGGGGCGACGTTGGCGAAGAAGTCGGGCAGGTGGTCCATCTCGTCGCGGAAGGCGACCAGGGCGATGATGCGGGGGCGTTGACGCGACGTGTCGGCCGCCGTTGATCGAGAGGCGACCGTCGCCTTGCGCGCCAGGGCAGGCCGCTCGACGTAGCGCCATGACGCGGCGGCCACGCAGATCGTCAGCACGAACGCGGTGATGGCGATGCCGGCGTCACCGAGCCCGATCGCCTCGGTCAGGATCACCTGCTGGATGACGAACCCGTACAGGTAGATGCCGTAGGAGAGGTCGCCGAACGGCGTCGGCAGCAGGCGGCGCAGCAGCCGGCTGTGGCCGACGGCCAGGACGCCGAGTGCGATCACCACCGCGGCGAGCGTCCGATTGCCCTGGAAGGTCAGCGACCCCCACGTGACCGTCGCCGCAGCGGCGATCGCGATGGCGATCAGCAGCACACGGCGGCGCCGGCCCAGGAGGCCGGCGGCAGCCACCGCGGCGCCGAGCGCGAACGGCACGGCGAACTTGGTGGCGGTGCCCCAGTCCCAGGCGGTGAAGCGCACGGGGGACGCGGCGAAGGCGTGCTGGACGCCGACGACGATCACGCCGGCGGCCACCGCGACCAGGACCGCCACGCGCGGGCGCCGCCCGAGCAGCAGCGTCCACAGCGCGAGCAGCGCGACATAGAAGACCAGCTCGTAGCGCAGGGTGTAGAGCGGCGTGTCGACCACGGGCCAGATCGAGGTGGTGAACACCCCTGGCAGATCGAGCTGGGTGTGCGAGGCGAAGATCGTCGCGTTGCCCAACACGTACTGGTAGCTCGACCAATCGCCGAGGTAGCTCCCGATCCCGACGCGCGTCACGATCATCCCGATCACGAACGTCACGCCGAGGCAGACGAGCAGCCCGGGGTAGATCCGCAGAAAGCGGGAGCGCAAGTAGCGGCGCGGGCTCGATGAGCGCTGCAGGCTGGACGTCACCAAGAAACCGCTGAGGACGAAGAACGTGATCAGGCCGCCGTCGCCAAGCGTGAGCGTCTCTCGCGTTCCCGGGATGAGCACGCTGCCGTGGCCGAGGACCGCGATCTGGTGAAACCAGAAGACGCTGAGCGCGGCCAGCAGGCGCATGGCGTCAAAGGAGTTCTCGCGGTGCCCGCGGGCATCGCCGCCGGCAGCCGCGGCGCGTGCGATCGGGCGGGCGGCCACACCGACGGCCCGCGCCCGCGCCCGCGCCCGCAGCGGCACGCCCACGGCCCGCGGCAGCGCCCGCCACAGCTCCCGCGGCCGCGACGCCGACAGCCCACGGTCCTGCAGCCAACCCGCGACGAAGACCGCCAGCGCCGCCCAGATCGCCCAGCGCAGCGACGTGTAGAGGTCGTTGCGGACGCCGAAGAGCGCGAAGGCGCAGACGGCCCAGACCGCGTAGACGCGCGCCGCGCTGCGTCGGTCCACGGCGCGCCGCCAGCCGCGGCCCAGCAGGAAGCCGAGCAACCCCATGCCGAGCCCGACCCCGGGGAGGCCGAAGTTCAGGAGCAGCTCCGCGATGGTCGAGAACCCCATCGTGTAGCCCTGGCTGGCGTACCGATGCGGGAAGTAGATCTGCGCCCACTCGCGGCCTGGTCGAGGTGCCGTCACGCCGAGCAGGTGCTCGCCCGACGGGATGATCGCCACCAGCGGCATCACGAGCGTCTTGCCGAATTGCAGCTGCTGACCGGCGGGATGTCCCGGCGGCCGTCCCAGCGCGCCGATCGTGCCGCCCACGGTCAGAAAGGTCTGCCCGAGCTCCTGGGGAAGGTCGATGACCGGGTTGACCTTGCGGTCAAACAGCACGCCGGGGACGTCGCCTGGACTGTTCACCAACCCTGAGCGCACGTTCTTGACGATCGTGCCGCCGGCGATCAGCAGCAGCGCGCCGACGAGCATCCACGCGACGCGGATGCGCCCGCCGCGCACGGTCGTGGCCGCCAGCGCGATGGCCACCGCGGTAAACGCGACCCAGCGCGAGCCGAGCGCCGCGGTGACGACGAGCGCGGGCAGCACGATGACCCCGAGGAAGACGAGCCGCCGGCGACCGGAGGGCTCCGCGAGGAGGATCGGGGCGAGCGCGCCCAGGAGCAGGACGATCCCGAGGTTGTAGAGCCGCCGCAGGCCCGAGTCCTGCAGGTAGACCCGGCCGTAGTCGCCGACGTCGTGCAACCCGCTGCTAGCCGCATAGGCCAGGACGAGCAGGCAGCCGGCGATCGCGATCGCCCAGATCAGCCGTCCGGGGCGGTGGTCGAGCAAGGGGCGCCCGCCGCGCGCGGGCGCGGTCGGCTCGCGGCCCAATCCGGCCTGCACGCCGCCGACGATCGCCAGGACCCCGACCAGCGAGGCGAAGAACGCGCCGGAGGTCGCCGTCGGCACGAAGCCGAGGTAGAGCGCCTTGCGCCCGGCGGAGGCGAGGCCGAGGAAGTACATCGGCCAGAAGGCGAAGTGCCAGGTCGCGACCGCGATCGCCACCAGCACCGGCGGTTCGAGCACCCAGCGGCCGTGGGCCCGGCGGCGCGACCAGACCAGCTGCCCCACCGCGAGGATCGCCAGCGCGGTGGCGAAGCCGCCGATCCACAGCCGGCCGTCGCTGGGGCTGTCCACGATCGCCCAGAGCACCGAGACGGCAGCTGCGGCCCACAGCAGTGGGCGCCCGGAGCGCGCTCGCCCCAAGCGATCGCTCACTGATCGCAAACGTTGACGGAATCTCATGGAAGCGGCCGGTAGAAGCGCTTGTTCGACAGTGAACCGTTCCGGCGCTGGCGCCAGCCGCGGACCACGGCGCGCACGCTTAGCGGCACGCGGCGGCGGCTTGACCGGAGCTCGTGGCCGCGGCCCTCGCGCCAGCGCGCCGCGTAGTCGCTCTGCTGTGGCGGTTCGGCAAACGGGTCCTCGTGATGAACGAGCTTCTCGGCCTGCACCAGCAGCATCATCGGGCGTCGGCCGGTCAGCGTCACCCGTTCGGCCACGGCGTCGGGGTCGACGACGGCGACCGCGCGCCGGGCCGGGCGCAGCTCGATACCGGGGTAGACGGCCTCGACGAGCGCGACGTGGTTGGCGCGAAACCCGCGTTCGGCAACGAAGACGCGGTGCATGAGCTCCGGGCTCAGCTGGTAGAAGCCGTGGCCGCAGAGGTTGTTGGCCGGCGTCGACAGGAACAGGCTGCCGCCCACGCGCAGCATGCCCATGTAGGCGCGCAGCGCGGCTGGGACGTCGAAGACGTGCTCGAGCGTCCCGCCATCGATGACCGCGTCAAAGCGCTGCGTGAGCTCGGCCGGAAGCGGGCGGTTGAGGTCGTGCAGGACCGTCGCGCCCTCGTAGTCGGAGGCATCGAGGACATCCAGCTGGATCACGCCGAGGGCCTCGCGCAGGAACGCGTCCGCGTACGCGCCGTACGGCCTGTCCGCCCATGGACCCAGAACGTCGGGACCGAACTCGTCGGCCAGCGCGCGCACATCGCGACGATGCAGCGCCAGCACCTGACGGCCGATCGTCACGACTTCCTGCAGCGGCCGGGAGGGCGGGCTCGCGTACCGCGCGCGCAGCAGCGGGCGGACGTCGTGATAGGTCAGCGCCATCGGCCGCCAGGATCGCAGCCGGCCGCGCTCCGGCGCCACGCGGTGCCGAGTTGCGCCGGCATCAGGCCGGCCAGGCGCAGGCCGCCGAGGTACAGGCCGAGCGCGGGGAGGAGGCCGACGGCGGCGGCCACCGGGCCGAGCGCCAGGAGCCCGCCGAGCACCACGATCGCCGGTGCCAGCGCGACGAGCAGCCGCAAGCCGGCGGCCGCGGCACGATCAAGGCCAAAGCCGAAGGTGGCCGAGCAGCCATGCAGCAGCAGGGCGACGAACAGCGCGAAGGCCACGTCGGTCGCCACCGCGGCGACGAGGATCCCGTGCGCGCCGAGCAATGTGACGTCGATCGCCGCGTTGACGGCCAGCGCCGCGCAGCTGGCGACGACGACCAGCCGTCCCGCTCCGGCGTAGGTGGCCGCCAGCGACAGCAGCGGGGCGGCGCCGGCGAGCAGGAGATAGGGGCTGAGCACGAGCAGGACGTCGCCTGACGGCTCATAGCGCGCGCCGAAGATCCGCACCGCGTTGGGCACGATCAGCGCCAACCACACGAGCAGGATCGCGCCCTGCGCAGTGCTGACGACTCGCACGGCGCCGACGAGCGTCGCGCGCGCCCGGGACCGCTCGGCGCGCGCCAGGCGCGGGGCGACCGACAACGCCACCGCGTAGCCGAGATAGCCCGCGACCACCAGCAGGCGGGCCGGCGCCTCGAAGAGCGCCACGTCGCGGGCGCTGCGCAACGCACCGATGAGCAGCACGTCGATCTGGGTGAAGAGCAGGAACGCGCCGTCGGCGACGGCGAGCGTCAGGCCGTAGGCCGCCAGGCTGCGGGCGGTGGCGGCCGATGGCGCGGGCAGCGGCCCGAGTCGCCGTCGCAGCAGGAAGAAGCCGAGTCCGGCGCCGACGAGAAAGCCGACCGCGCGGCCTGACATGGCGGCCGCTGCGGTCCCGCCGGCAACCGCGAAGCCGACCACGGCCAGCGTCTCGATCGCGCTTTCGCCGAGGACGAGGCCCACCATCGCGCGTGTGTCGCCGACGGCGTTCAGCCCGTGGCGGTAGAGCATGAAGATGCTCTGCGCCGCCAGCGCCACGGCGGTCGCACGCAGGACGGCTGCGAGATCGGGATGGTCATAGGCCGCGGCGATCGCGGGAGCGGCGAGCGCGAGCGCGAGCGCTACGGCGATCGAGACGCCGCCCTTGATCGCCAGCCCGGAGCTCGCGGCACGGGCGCGCTCCGCACCGGTGCTCGCGGCCGCGAGCGCGCGCGCCGTCGAGCTGGCCAGGCCCGCGTCGGCCACGACGAAGGCCACCTGGTTGATGGCGAACCCCAGCGCGAAGAGGCCGTACTGCGAGGGCTCGAGCGTCCGCACGAGGACGAGCAGCGCGACGAAGGTGAGCCCAGCGCTGCCGACCAACCCGATCAGCGCGTGCAGCGACCGGCGGGCCGTCGAGCCCGTGCCGGGGCCGAGCTCAGGGCCGACCTCGGGTTCGCTGATGGCCTGGGATGATGGGGGCATGCGAGACACGGCGCTGGTGGAGCTGTTGCGGTGTCCGGAGACCCACCAGCCCCTCGAGCCCCGCGGCGATCGGCTGCAGACGCGCGACGGGCAGCGATCGTATCCGGTGGTCGGTGGCGTCCCGGTCCTGCTGCGCTCTGACAACGTGCTGTTCGACGCCTCGGAGATCGCCGTGCGCCAGGCAGCGGAGGCCGGCGGCCCCGGCGCGGTGCTGCGGCGGACCTTCGCGCAGCTGCGCTCGCGCAACGTCGCGGCGGGCCGCAGCGCGCACCTCGTCCTCGACCAGTTGCGGCCGCAACTCGATCGCGGTGCGCGCCCGCGGTTGCTCGTGGTCGGCGGCCGCGTGGTGGGGCGCGGGATGGCGCCGCTGCTCGACCATCCCGGCCTGGATGTCGTCGAGACCGACGTCGCGCTGGGGCCGAGAACCGGTCTGGTCTGCGACGGCCACGACCTGCCGTTCGCCGATGCGAGCTTCGACGCCGTTGTCTGCCAAGCGGTGCTCGAGCACGTCATCGACCCGCCGCAGGTCGCCGCCGAGATCCGGCGTGTGCTGCGGCCCGGCGGCATCGTGCTCTCAGAGATCCCGTTCCTGCAGGGCGTGCACGAGGGCGCCTATGACTTCACGCGCTACTCGCTGCTCGGCCACCGCCTGCTGTGGCGCGACTTCGAGGAGCTCGACGCGGGCGTCGCATGCGGGCCGGGCATGGCGCTCGGCTGGGCGACGGGCTACTACCTGCGCGCGGTCGCCGGTTCCAGCCGGCCGTTGCGGGCGGTGTTCGGCGCGTTCTCTGCTGTGCTCACCGCGCTGCTGGCGCGCACCGACGGGTGGCTGGCCAAGACGCCGGGCGGGGAGGACGGCGCGTCAAGCACCTACTTCATCGGCCGGCGCGCGGAGGCGGCGGCCAGCGATCGCGAGCTGCTCGCTCGCTACAGCGGCGCGGGTCCGCGCGCGGACTGGTCGGCCAGCAGCTCCTTGTAGAGCGCACGCACCTGGCCGCCGACGGTGTCCCAGTCGAAGTGCGCGCGCCGCCGGGTCCGCGCGGCGGTCGCTCGCTCGCGCGCCGCTTCGCGATCGGTGAGGGCATCGTCGACCGCGCGCGCCAGCGCGCCTGGATCGTCGGGTGGTACGACCAGCGCGTGCACCCCGTCGGTCACCAGCTCCCGGACGCCGCCGACATCGGTGGCGACGATCGGCGTCCCGGCCTCCATGTACTCGAGGACCGCGAGCGGCAGGTTCTCGCCGCGGCTGCAGAGGACCGCCACGTCGGCGGCCGCGACGACCCGCGCGACGTCCTCGCGGCGGCCGAGGAACCGGACCCGGTCGGCGATGCCGAGCGTGGCGGCCAGCGCCTCAAGCTCGTCCTGGGTGCCGCGCGGGCGCTGCGGCGTGCCGCCGCCGAGGAGCAGCAGGCGCAGGTGCGGGCGCGACGGCGCGAGCTCGGCGACCGCGCGGATCAGCACATCTTGGGCCTTCTCGGGACGCAGCATCGCGGCCACGACGACCAGCTCTGCTTGGTCTGGCGCGGCGGCGAGCTCGGCGCGCGTGGCGTCGAGCTCCTCGCGGGTGAACGCGACGGCATGGGCGGCGTTTGGGATCACGTGGATCTTGGCCGCCGGGACGCCCTCGTGCTCAATCAGCGCAGCGCGCGACCAGGCCGACGGGACGACGATCGCGTCGGCCCACGGTCCGGCGATCCAGCGGTTGACGATCGCTTGGGCGCCCCAGCGCCGGACGCCGCCGATCCGGGCAAACGGCGTCTGCTCGTGAGCGACGACGGCCCGTACGCCGCCGAGGGCGCCCAGCGCGGGCGCCCAGAAGTTCGAGCCCCACGAGTGCGAGTGCAGGATGTCGACGTGCTCGCGCCGCAACAACGAGACCAGCGCCCGCCACTCCCAGAAGCGAGCGGTCGACGTGCGGCCCAGCCCGATCCAGCGCACGTCGGCGGCTTCGAGCTCGGCGATCGTCGCGGCGTACTTGGGATGCGTGCGGGCCGACCCATCGAGCCGGGAGCTGACGACGGTGGACCGCACCTCCGGGCCGAGGCGCATCGCGATCTCCATCGCTGCGCGTTCAGCGCCGCCGCCGGTGACGTAGTCGACGAGCGTGACGGCGGCCAGGGGCAAGGCGCCGCCAAGCTACCAGCATCGACCGGTCGCTAGGCTGCCGCGGATGACGCGGGTCGCGTACCTCGTATCGAGGTTCCCGCTCACCACCGAGACGTTCGTCGTCCGTGAGCTCGACCGGGTCGCGCAGCAGCCGGACATGGACGTGGAGCTGCTGTCGCTCTTCCCCGCCGGCGACCAGGTCGTCCACGAGGAGGCCGGCCGCTGGGTCGGCCGCGCGCGCCGCGCTTCATTGCCGCGCGGCGCCGTCGCGTTCGCCCGTGAGCTCGTCCGGGCGCCACGGCTGGCGGCGTGGATCGTCGCCCGCGTGGTCGCCGACCACATCGCCGAGCCGCGCGTCCTGGCCAAGGCGCTGGTCACCACCCTGCTGGCGTTCGATCATGCGGCGACCGTCCGCCGCCGCAAGGTGGAGCACCTCCATGCGCACTTCGCGACCTATCCCGCGCTGGCGGCCTGGGTCATCAGCGCACTGACCGGCAGCTCCTACAGCGTGACGCCGCACGCCCACGACATCTTCGTCTCGCAGCGCGGGTTGCGGACGCGGTTGGGAGACGCCGCGGCGGTGGTCGCCGTCTCGGACTACCACTGGCGGTTCTTACAGCACTTCGGAGCATCCCCCGACCGGCTTCTACGCCGGTCCTACGGCCTCGATCTCAACCGCTATGCCTTCGTGCCGCGCGAGCTGCCCGCGGCAGGGCCGGTCGACGTCCTCTGCGTGTCGAGCTTCCGCGACTACAAGGGCCAGCGAGTTCTCCTCAGCGCGCTCGCGCTCGGCGGGCCGGCGCTCGAGCGTCTGCGGGTCGAGTTCGTCGGTGCGGGACCGCTGCTGGAGTCGTGCCGCACCCAGGCGGCGGCGCTGGGCCTGCAGGACCGCTGCACCTTCTCGGGCGCCCGCGACCAGATCTATCTCCGGGGTCGGCTTGCCGAGGCGCACCTCCTGGTCCAGCCCAGCCTGGTGCAGGCCGACGGCGACACCGAGGGCCTGCCCAACACGCTGATCGAGGCCGCGGCCTGCGGGGTCACGATGGCGGGCACGCGCGTCGCTGGCGTCCAAGAGCTCGTCGAGGAGGACGTCACGGGGTTCTTGGCCGACCCTGCGTCGGCCGAGGATCTCTGCCGCGCGCTCGTCGCTGTCCTCGACCGGCAGGGCAGCGCCGCGACGATGCAGCTCGCGGCCCGTGATCGTGTGGAGGCCCGCCACGACCTCGATGCGCTGGCGAGCGCGCTGGCGGCGATGTTCAGGAGCGCGGCGCAAGCACCAGGTGCACGGTCCGCGCGCCCAGCTCCTCGAGGCTGAACGACGCAAAGCGCCGGGCAACGTGCAACTCGCGCAACGCCGCGAGATCCTTCGGCAGCCCCGGCTCCCGGACCTCCAGCAGCACCTCGAAGCCCGCCGCCTCGGCCAGCGCGCGGTACTCCGGCGCGCGCAGGCGGCTCTGCCATTGCAGCTTCGGGTTGACTATTGAGAACGCTTTATCGGAGAAGCGCAGGAAGTTGTAGGGCGAGAGCGACGGCTCGAAGTAGGAGAAGTGGTCCTTGAGGTCGACCAGGCAGCTCACGAGGCCCTCGGGCGCCAGCAGCCGGCGCATCTCCCGCAGGATCCGGACGATCTCACGCGGCGGGATGTGCTCGAGCGTCCAGGTGCTGGTGACGAGCTCGAAGCTCGCGCCGGGCAGGCCGGTCGCGGTCGCGTCGCGCGGCGC
This sequence comes from Baekduia sp., assembly GCF_035996765.1. NCBI lineage: Bacteria > Bacillati > Actinomycetota > Thermoleophilia > Solirubrobacterales > Baekduiaceae > Baekduia > Baekduia sp. Next base: position 53,286 of record NZ_DASYJG010000028.1, on the reverse strand, counting down.
CTCGTAGCGGATGCCGAAGCGCTCCTCGAGCTCGGCGAGGTCGGTCACGGGCTCGGCGGATGGGCGGCGCAGGGGCAGCTCGGCCGCCGCCTCGAGCTCGGCGTGCCAGCTGTGGAACTTGCCCAGCGTGTCGTTGACGAGCTCCAGCGCCAGGACGGGCCGCAGGTCGATGAGGGTCTGCGCGTCGACGCCCGCGCTCCAGCGGACCATCGGCCCGAGCAGGTCGTAGCCCGCGCCGAACTCGAACGCCCGCAGGCCGGGGGTCATGAGCGCGGGCCGCAGGTCGGCCAGCACGCGCTGATGGCGAGCCTGCTCGGCGATGTGCGCGACGAAGACCTCCCCCTGGCGCGGCAGCCGCCCCGTGACCCGCCGCTGCAGCAGCGCGTTGACCCGATGGCCGCGCGGCAGCGCGCCGACGGCTTGCTGCACGAGCGCCTTGCCGACCCAGCGCGCGTCGGTGCGGACGCTCAAGCTTCGTCGCGCTCCAACGGGCGCGGCCACGCCTGCAGCGCGGCCCGTCGCGGGAGGTGCTTGGCCAGGCTGAGGAGGAAGCCCACGCCCCAGGAGACGTGCATCGTCACGTAGACCACGGGCAGGAAGGGCGTGTGGCGCCCGGCGCGCGGCGCGGCGCGGGCGGTGATCGCCGCCACGGCGGCGAGGTAGACGCCGGTCGCGGTCCGGCTCGGCCAGGAGATCAGCCGCACGGGCACGAGGCTGCCGAGCAGCGCGAGAACCACGCCGACCGACAACCACCTGCTGCGCGGCAGGCTGCTGGGGTGGCGTAGGAACGTCTTGGCCCGGTAGAAGCCGTAGCGCCCGTACTGACGTGCCAGTCCTCGCGGCGAGTTGCGCGGCACGTACTGGGCGCCCATGTCCGGGCGACAGACGATGCCGCCGCCGGTGGCCAGGATCCGCGCGGCCATCTCGGCGTCCTGGTTGACCGGCCAGCCCTCGTCCCAGCCGCCGAGGCGGTCGACGTCGGCCCGGCGCCAGACGCCGGTGAAGACGCTGGTGGTCAGCGGGAACTCGTCGTGGGCGTCGCCGTCGACCGCACCGGGCCACTTGTCGGCCTCGCCACCGCGGCCGATCCAGCTCGACAGGGCGAGCACCACGCGCTCTGACCATGGCCCGTCGCCAACGGGCAGTTGCGGGCCGGTGACCCAGACAACGCCATCGTCGTCGCCACGCTCGAGCCGGTCGACGCCGCGCTGCAGATAGCGCTCGGGGTAGACGCTGTGGGCGTCCATCCGCGCGATGTAGCGCCCGCGCGCCGCGCGCAGCCCGACGTTCAGCCCGGCCGCGGTCCGGCGTGCCGGGTTGTCGAGGACGCGGATGCGCGGGTCGGCGGCGGCAAGCTCCTCCAGGATCGCTCGGCTGGCGTCGGTCGACCGGCCGTCGACGAAGAGGAACTCCAACTGCCCGTCGAACTCCTGGCGCTGCATCGCCGCTGCGGCCGTGCGGAGATGACGCTCCTCGTTGAGGACCGGAATCAGCACCGAGACGCTCACCTCGGGCTCGGACCCGGCTCCCTCCTCACGCATCGCGGGCGACTGTAGCAATGGCGGTTCCAGCGGCTGCGTCCATCGGTCAGCCGTGCCGGGCGGCCAGCAGCGAGCGGCGAATCGTGGGGTCCAGCGGGTTGAGCGCGGCGGCCCGCGCGTAGGCCGAACGAGCGGCCTCAGTGTCCCCGCGGCGGGTCGCGAGGTCTCCGAGCAGGACGTAGGGCAGGAAGTTGTGGGGCTCCAGCGCGGTCGCTTCGAGCAGGGCGCCACGGGCGGCGCGGTAGTCGCCGGCGCGGGCCGAGGCCGCCGCCTCGACGACCAGCGCGTCGACGTCGCCGGGTCGCAGCCCGAGCGCGGCCTGACTGCGATCGATGGCCTTCTGCGGATCCTGGGGCAGCGCGTTGCGCGCGTCCTTGAGCAGGAACGTCGCCAGGGTGGTGCGCCCCACGCCGGCCGCGGCGAAGCAGACCACCACGACGACCGCGGCGGTGATGGCCAGCGGGCGCGAGGACACCGTCGCGGGGTCAGGCGCCGCGGACTCGCGGCGTGGCAGGACGATCACCGCGCTGACCAGCGCCACGCAGGTCAGGCCGGGGAGGAGGTGGAGCCAGTCGACGCTGGTCTGCAGCAGCCACCAGGTGAAGGCGCCAAGGCCGGCGACGGCCAGCAGGCGCTGACGCTCGCTCTGCGCGACCCACGCCGCGCGCCCCACGCCGACTGCCGCCGCTCCGAGCGCTGCGAGGATGAGCAGCAGGCCGACGATCCCGGTCTCCGCCGCGGTCTGAAACCACAGCGAATGCGGCTGGCGCACGTTCTCCTGGGATTGGCGCAGCTGGAACCAGGACCGCGGGTAGTTGCCGGCGCCGACGCCGTCGAGCGGGTGGTGCTTGAACGCGTCCACCGCCACTCGCCAGTAGTCATAGCGGTTGCCACTGCCGCTCAGCAGCCGTGAGTCGCCGGGCGCGTAGTTGGTGTCCAACGAGGTGAACTGATCGGCTGCGTGATCGATCCGGTCGACGGGATTGCCCACGACGGCGACGCCACCGATCAGCCCGATGAGCGCCCCGGCGCAGAGGATCGCCGCACCGGCGCGCTGGACGGTGGGCCGCTCCCACCGCGGTCGCAATATGGCGGAGGTCAGCCCGCCCCAGACGAGTCCCACCACCGCGGCAGCCAGCAGCAGCGGGATCAGCGCGTCGCGGATCTCGCCCGAGCTCGGCGGCGTGGTGATCGGCGCGGCGCCGTAGAGATCGAGGAGCGGCGCGGCCACCGCCGCCACCCCGGCGCCGATCACGACGAGCAGCCATGCCCGGCGCAGGCGACCAGGCACGAGCACGAGGACGACGACGAGGGTCCCGACCAACGCCAGCACGGCCCCGCGGCTCTGGGTCAGGAGCAGGAGGCCGAGCAGCAGGCAGGCGCCGGCCGCCCCGGCGCCGCGCAGCACCGCGACGCGGCCACGTTCGCCCCAGGCGACGCACGGCCACACCAGAAGGCCGAACGCCGCAGCCTGGCCGTTGATGTAGCCCACGGGGTAGGACAGGCGCCGGGCGAAGAACTCGTCGACGCCGTGGTCGCCGAGCAGATGGACGACGAGCACGGCCACGGCCAACAGTCCGCCCACCGTCATCCCGACGAGCACGACGGTCCGCTCGCGCTCGCTGCGTGCGAGCACCGCCACCAGGCCGACGACCATCGCGTAGAGGGCCCAGCGCTGCCCCTCGACCGCGGCCGACGCGCTCGACTCCGCCCACCAGCCCGAGGCCAGCGACCACGCTGCGAACGCGCCCAGCCCGACCACCAGGACGCGGCCCGCGCGCGGCAGCGGCTCGGAACGGAGCACGATGGCGGCGACGAGGACCACCGCGGCGACGATCGCCAGCGGACCCCAAAGTGTGACGTCGTAGAAGCTCTCCCACCCGGCGCTGACCCCGAGCGCCACCCCGAACGGCGCAAGGACCAGCGACGCGTCGCTGACACGCTGTGATCGAGCAGGATCCAGGGCGACCAGACGCACGATTCGAGAGGGCCGACCGGGAGCTGGCCGGTGACCGCGTCCGGACCCTAGCGGCCTCCGCGGTCCGGATGATGGTGGCTGCCGCCCGTTCAACCGATACGGTTGGCGGAGTTTGCTTGGCCAGGCTGCAAATATCGTCCCTCGAGCGATGCCGGAGACGTCCTGAGGGTGCAGATCGCAGGTGCTCGCCGCTGGGGCGGGTGGCTTGTCGTCGTCGTGAGCCTTGCGGGGCTCGGCGGCGTGTCCGGGACGGCTGCGGCGGCCCAGGCGCCCAGCTACCAGCCAGACAGTCCGGCGGGCACCGAGTACGCGATCCCGCTCGACGAGGCGCGCAAGACCGGCAGCGCGTCGAAGGACAGCGGTGCTCATCGCGGCTCGGCGGCGGCGCAGAACAGCGGTTCGTCGTCGTCGTCGAACACCGACGACCAGTCCGCGTTGTTCGGCGAGGGCATCGCGCCGGCCAAGAAGTCTGCTGCCGCTGCCGGCACGGCGCGCAAACCGTCCAAGACGACCGCGAAGACCACGCCTGCTGCTGCTGCTGCTGCGGCCGCGGCGCCGACGACCGGACGGCTCCGGCCGGCCGCCTCCAGCATCTCGGGCACCGCGGTCGCGCTCGGCACCGGCGGCCTCGTCCTCCTCCTCGGGGCAGCGCTGACCGGCGCCGCCGTCCTGTCGCGCCGCGTGCCCCGGAGCCGCTGATGGCGGTCTCCGAGCACGGGGTCCAGAGCCCGCCCGCGACGACGGCCGGCCAGACCAGCCGGCCCGCGATCACCTCCTGGCCCACGGCCGACGTCCTGCGGCGCCGCCTGCTGCTGGGCGCCGATGTGGTGGCGGTGCTCTGCGCCACGATGGCCACCGGCACCGCGAGTGGCAGCGCGCTCGAACGGGCCGCGGCCACGGCGATCGTGACGCTCTGCGCCGCCGGGTTTGCCAAGACGCTCGGCCTCTATGACCGCGACCACCAGTCGATGCGCCACACCACGGCCGAAGAGGTTCCCGCCCTCCTGAGTTGGACCCTGCTCGTGGTCGCCGTCGCCGTCATCGCCACGCGGATCGTCGGCGGCGGCGAGCCCTCGGTGCTGACCCTCTCCACGCTGGTCGTCGCGCTGCTTGGCGGAAGCATCGGCCTACGTGCCGCCGCGCGCGCGGCCTGGCGCCGATCCACTCCGCCGGAGCGCACGGTCATCGTCGGCACCGGACCGCTCGAGCGCGGCGTCCGGCGCAAGCTCGAGCTCTTTCCCGACATGCATCTCGAGGTTGTCGCGGTCGTCGAGACGACTGCGGCGTCCGACGCCGAGGGCCTGTTGGCCAGCATCGAGGAGACGGCCGGCGGCCAGGTGCAGCGGATCGTCATCGCCTCGACCGCCATCGACGAGTGGCTCATCCGCGAGCTCGTGCCGGCCTGCCGGGCGCGCGGCACCAAGCTCGGGATGGTCCCGCCCGCGCGCGGCATGTTCGGCACGGCCGTCCGCCTCGATCACATCGCCGAGCTCCCGGTCCTCCAGTACAACACCTGGCACGTCTCGCGGTCCACGGCGGTCGCCAAGCGAGCCATCGACATCCTCGTCGCCGCCATCGGCCTGCTGCTCGCGAGCCCACTGCTAGCCACTGTCGCGCTGGCCATCCGGCTCGATTCCCGCGGACCGGCGATCTTTCGCCAGTCGCGCGGAGGACGCGAGGGCAAGCCCTTCACCTTGCTGAAGTTCCGCACGATGGTCCGTGGCTCCGAGGAGCGGGTCGGCGAGGTCGTCGACGTCGCGGCGCTGGCCACGCCCGTGTTCAAGCTGCACGACGATCCGCGCGTGACCCGGGTCGGACGGCTGTTGCGCAAGACGAGCCTGGACGAGCTGCCGCAACTCTGGAACGTCCTGCGGGGAGACATGAGCCTCGTCGGTCCGCGCCCCGAGCAGCTCGACCTCGTCGCGCGCTACGACGCCGAGGCGCGGGCGGTCCGCCTCGTCGTCCGCCCGGGTCTGACGGGCCCGATGCAGGTCTACGGCCGCGGCCGCCTGGACTTCGAGGAGCGCCTCGCCGTCGAGCGCGAGTACGTCGAGAACCTCTCGCTCGGCCGTGACGCGCGCCTGCTGGCCTTGAGCTTCGCGGCGGTGATCCGCGGTACCGGTGCGTATTAGAACGCTCCTGGTCGTGCTGGTCGCCGGACTGTGTCTGGCGATCACGGCCACCGGCGCGGGCGCACGCGACTCGGCGAAGAAGGGGCTCTGGGCGACCTACGAGCCCAACCCCGAAGCCACCTTCCCGATCTACCGCGACCTCGGCGTCCGAACGCTCCTGCTCAGCGTCGGCTGGGATCAGGTGGCCCACGACAAGCCGGCAGACGTCCTCGACCCCAACGACTCGGCCTATCACTGGCCGGCATCGATCGATGCCGCGATCCGCCTGGCCCCGCAGTTCGGCATGCGGACCATGGTGCGTGTCATGTACACGCCGGGCTGGGCCAACGGCGAGCACGCGCCCAACGTGCCGCCGACGCACGATGCCGACTACACCAACTTCCTGCGGGCGGCGGCGCGCCGCTGGCCCCAGGTCCATCTGTGGCAGATCTGGGGCGAGCCGAACCTGAGCCGCTGGTGGGCGGCGACGCGCTTCACCGGCTACCGCCCGCCGCGCACCAAGGCCGAGCTTGCGGGTCCGCGCCGGTACGCCCGGCTGCTCGACGCGTCCTACGGTGCGCTGAAGGCCGCGTCCTCCAAGAACCTCGTGATCGGCGGCAACACGTTCACGGCCGGTGACATCCGACCCCTGTTCTGGATTCCGGCGATGAAGCTCCCCAACGGCCGGCCGCCGCGGATGGACCTCTACGGGCACAACCCCTTCACCGGCCGCAAGATCGACATGGATGCCGCATCGCTCGGCCCCGGCTATGCCGATTTCAACGACCTCGACACGCTCGGGAGCACGATCGACCGCTACCTGCGACGCGATCCCAGCAAGCCCGGCCCACGGCTGTTCCTCTCGGAGTTCACGGCGCCGACGAACGCCAACGATCAGTTCACCTTTCACTTCAGTGAAGCGGGTGCCGCGCGGCAGATCACCGACGTTCTGCGGGTCGTCCGCGCCAACAAGCGCATCGACACGCTGGGCTACTACACGCTCTACGACGCGCCGGCCCAGGCCGATGGGCATGAGGACCGTCGCGGGCTCATCGACCCGGCGGGCCGCAAGCGCCCGGCGTATGCCGCGTTCCGCGACGGATAGGGTGCGCCGTTCGCGGCCGCTGACCTGACGGGGCCCTTGTCATGCGCATCCTTCTTGGGACATATCAACTGGACGCGTGGGCTGGCAGCGAGACCTACCTGCTGACGCTCGCCGAGCAGCTCCAGCGCCTCGGGCATGACACCGCGATCTCCGCGCAGGTCCTCGGCGGGGTGGCCGACGAGGCTGCGCGCCGTGGCATCGAGGTGCGCACGGGCGCCCATCCCGGAGGTGAGCGGCCCGACGTTGTCATCGCACAGGATGCGGCGACCTCCTATGAGCTCGCGGCGGCCTTTCCGGACGTGCCGCAGCTCTACGTCGCCCACAGCGAGGTCCACGACCTCCAGACGCCGCCCCAGCTTCCCGATCTCGTCCAGACGGTCGTTGCGATGAACGGGCGCGTGGCCCGATGGGTCACGGCGACGGCGGTGAGCCCCCCGGTTGTCCGCCTCCACCAGCCGGTGGATCTGGATCGCTTCAGGCCCACGGGGGCGCTGCCGGCCCGCGCACGGCGCGCGCTGCTGCTGGGCAACTACCTGGACGGCAGCCGGCGCGATCTGGTGGTGCAGGCGTGCGCGGCGGCGGGCCTCGAGGCACAGCAGCTGGGCGCCCACGTCGGCAGTCCGACCGCCGACGCCGCCTCGGCCATTGCCGGCGCCCACGTCGTCATCGGCCAGGGCCGCGCGATCCTCGAGGCGATGGCCTGCGGCCGTGCCGCCTACGTCTTTGACCAGCGCGGCGCCGGCGGCTGGGTGACCGGCGAGTCCTACCCGGCGCTGGCAGAAGACGGCTTTGCGGGCGTGACGACCCCGGCCGCGCTCGACACGGCCGATCTGCGTGCCGACCTCGAGCGCTATGACCCCGCGATGGGCGCGGTCAACCGCGGACTGCTCAGCGCTCATCACGACGCGCGCCACCACGCCGTTGCCATCGTCGGCTTGCTGCGCGAACTGGCGCCGGCTGCGCCGCGCACCGACGTGGCGCTGCGCGAGATGAGCCGGCTGGTGCTCCTGCAATGGATGGGCTGGAGCCGGGAACAGGCATTGGTGCGCGAGAACGCGCTGCTGCGCGAGAGCCGCGATCGCGCCGAGGCCGAGTACGAGGTGCTCGCAGGCGTCCACGCCGAGACCGTCGCCGAGATGGAGCGCACGCACGAGATCGTCCGGATGCGCGACGAGGAGCTGCGCGATGCCGAGCGGCGGCTCGCGGCGGCCGACCGGCGATCCGGCGGCCTCGTGGAGTCCGTTCACCGCATCGCCGCCCGGCTGCGCCAGCGCTTGGGCTAGACCGATGACGCTTCTGAGGTTGGCGGTCGTCCGGCCATCAGCCGAGGTGCGCCTGCGCGCCGAAGGTCAGCCGCTCGGACCCGTGCATCGCGATCCGATCAACCGTGACGCGCGGGTCGGAGAACAGCGCGATGTGGACCAGGCCGCCGGCCAACGCTGACGGCGCGAGCACGAGCTGGCCGTCGCGGACCCGGACGACAGCCTTCACGCGCGCGACCTGGCCGAGCGCGTGGACGGTGGCGGTGAAGTTCACGTCGCCGCCCGCGGCTGGTCCGGGGTCGAGCCGGATCGCGTGTGGCAGCGCGGCACGGATCGCGCTGCGCGTCACCGATGCCTGTGCGGTGAGCATGCCGTGGCGCTCGTGAAGCAGGACGTGCTCCAACGCCAGCCCGTGCGAGCTCATGAGGTCGACCGTCGCATCGACGGTGCCAACGCGGCCGGTACGCGCGAGAAGATCGCCGAGCTTGCCCCGGCCTGCGCCGAGGCGGTGGATATGCACGTTGACGGTGTCCGCGTGACCGGTGAGCAGCTTCAGCGCGGGTCGCGCGGTGATCGAGACGCTCACGCCGGAGCCGTTGGTGCTCAGCTTGCCGCGCAGCCGGCGCTCGGCCAAGGAGGGCAGCAGTAGCTCCGAGGTGACGGAGACCAGGACGAGCGTCGCCACGAACCATGTGGCGAGGAGCCGTGGGCGGATGCGGAACCGCTGTCGCGGGGGTGCATCCAGCTGTGCGCCTGCGCCGTCGCTGGCGGTCTCCCTGACCGCCGCGCTCATGGGGTGCCGGTAGTGGGGGGCTGCGTGGACGAGGGCGGCTGGACCGCGGCCGGCGGTGGCGTCGTCGAGGGCGCCGGCTGTGTCGACGACGGCGCGGGGGTCGGTCGCGTGGGCGCTGGCGCCTTCTGCGTTTTCGCCGGTCGGGGTGCCGTCTTGACGCGCCCCACCGTCGTCTTCTCCGGGCGTGCCGGCGAGTCCGAGCCGAGCAACAAGACCTCCGTGCCGACGCCGAACATGAGGCCGACGACGGCGGTCAGCGCCATCATCGCGAGGAAGTGCCGGTCGACCTGAGGCCCGCGGCGCGGCGGCACGGCGGGCCTTGCACGGCCATCGCCCGTTCCCTGACGCCCCGACGGGCACTCCTCCAGCACCGCGACCTGGCCGCCCCGCCAGCCGAAGACACCCTCGGTGCCGGCGTGCGGATCGACGACGTAGGCGATCTGCCGCGGATCGGAGAAGAAGTTCTCGTGGATGAAGAGGTCGTGGCGCGACAGGAAGATCCCGAAGCCCGGATGGCTGTGGTACCAGCCGACGATCTGCTGTTCGGCGAAGCTGCGTTCGAGCTGGTCGTGGACGCTGGCCCACGCTTCGTGTGTGAACGTCACGCTGGCACGCTCCCCGCGGGCTTCGAGCGCGGCGATGGAGCCGGTGACGGTCGGGAGTTCGCCGTCGCCCAGGTGGCCGACGAGGACGCCGCCGACCTCGTGCGTCGCGTTGGCGTAGACGTGGTCGTAGATCGCCGACTTGATGCGCCGCGACAGTCCCGGGACCGTGACCCCGCCGCTGCTCATGGCGTCCCGAGCTCCGCGAGCGAGCCGAACGGGCCGCCCAGGAGGTAGTGCTGGCGCCGGGTTCCCGACCGGCCGGTGACGATGTCGCGTGGCGGCAGGCCCAGCGCCTCGGGCGTCATCGCCAGCAGCCCGGCGTCGCCGCTCGTGACGCCGTGTGCCAGCTCGGCGCGGCGCTCGCCGCCGCAGGCCGGACACACCGCCGCGCCGACGGTCAGCCCGTCGAGCGGGCGCATCACCGAGACGCTCTCGTCGCACGCCGCACAGGTCATCGCCGTCACGATCTCGCGCTCGAAGTCGAGCACCGCGTCGTCGCCGAGCCCCTCGCGCGCCTGATCCAGCAGTGCACCGAGCGTGGTTCCCGCGGGGACCTCCGATGCGCAGGTGAAGTCGTAGGTGTCGTGGCTGAGGCAGTCGTCACGCCGTGGGTAGGTCACCACATAGGAGTCGTGCGTGATCCCGTTGTAGGCGACTCCACGGCCTGCGAAGTCCGCATCGAGGCGGTCGCGGTGCAGGAGCTTGACCGCCTCCTGGACCTGCATCGCGGCGATGATGCTCGCCGACGTCGCCGTGGTCGGCACCTTGCCCTCGAGCATCTGGTCGCGGGTCAGCAGCGAGCAGGCCTTGCGTGCCGCGAGCAACTCATGATCACGCTCGCCCATGGTGCACTCGTAGCAGGCGCTGTCAGGCGGCGAAAAGACCCGCATCGTGCCGAGCAGGCCCTCGATCGCGCCGTCGATCCACGGCGTGGTGGCCTTCCAGCAGCTCTGGTTGACGTACAGCCGCGCTTCGCGGTTGTCCAGGCCGCCGATGACCAGGTCGACCTCGCGAAAGAGGCGCAGCCCGAAGGCGGTGCGTACGTCGCCGACGACGGGAACGATCCGGACGCCGGGGTTGAGCGCGGCGGCGGCGCGCGCCACGGCCGTCGCCTTCGGCGCGCCTTCGTCGCTCTCGCGCAGCAGCACGCAGCGCGACAGGTTGGAGTTCTCCACCATGTCGAGATCAACCACGACGATGGTCCCGACGCCGAGCAGCGCGAGGTTCTTGACCAGCTCGTTGCCCAGGGCCCCCGCACCGACCACCAGTACCTTGGCCGCGGCCAGCCGGTTTTGGTCCCACCACGAGATCAGCGTTTGGCGGTGATACCGGCCGTCGGTGTCGTCGAGGTCGACGACGACACGATCGCCGGCGTCGGCCGTCATCGGGCTCCGGCCGTGATCTCGGCGACGAGGCGCAGCACGTCTCCATCGGTGACACCGGCCTGCTCGAGCGTCTCGTGGTCGCCGATCTGGCGCCCGCTCTGCTTGTGATGGAACTTGTAGGAGAGCGGCTGGCCGTCAGGCCCGCTCACGGGCAGCTCGAGCAGCTCGACCAGCCTGGCGATGATGCGACCGCTTGCCACGGTCGGCGGGACGCTCGCTTCCTCGGTCTTGTTGCCGGTCGCGTCGACGACGGTGATGTCCACGGGATGTCCTTCCCTTCGGCCTTGCGGCGCTGTCGGTGCTTGCTCAGATGGTTCGCTCGGAATACGCGATCGCCGTGGCACCCACGGTGATCGTGTCTCCCGAGCGCAGGACGTGATGGCCCACCGGCGTCCCGTTGATGGCGACGGAGGCGCCCTCGTACGGCGTGATCGATCTCCGCCCGTGTCCGTCGTCTGCACGGATCACGAAGTGGAAGGGCGCGATCGCGGGATCCTTGATCAGCGTGATGCCGCACTTGGGCGAGCTGCCGACGGGCGTCTCGACCTCATAGAGGACGAACTCCTTGCCCGCCATGCCGCCGCCGACGACCCGCAGCCACGCCTCGCGCCGCAGCGTCTCGACGAGGCCGATGGCGAGGCCGTTCCCCGCGCCGATCACCACCAGGCCGAAGAGCCGGCTCATCGTCTCGGAGTGCACGTGCTCGCCGACGTACTCGAACAGCAGGCCACCGGCAGCACCACCCATGACGCCGCCCAGCGCGCCGTTGATGAGCTTCTCGCGCGCACGGACCACCGCGGCGGTCGTCGCGCCCATCCCGAGCCCGAAGATGGCCCAGCCGAGGCCGCGCGCGACGTAGAGCAGCGCGTGGCTGTTGCTCTTGATGGCCTGGATGAGCAGGGCGTGGAAGATGACGTTGGCCAAGAAGCCTGCGACGAAGCCCAGGCCCGCTCCCCACGGTCCGGCCTGGCGCAGGCGCAGCAGCAGACCCTCGCCGTCGCGTGCCTCGATCTGCTCCCAGCCGGTGTAGATCACCGCGAAGAACAGGCCGAGGACACCGACCCAGACACCAGCCTTGAAGTTCAATCCGGCTTGCGTGGTCGCGGTGCCGCCGGCGATCCCGGTGATCTCGGTGATCGCCCAGCCGGCGACGATGCCCGCGGTGGCGGCGATGAGGCTGCGGCCCTGGACGCTGCCGGGGCTGAAGCCCCCGGCCGTGAGTAGCGCAGCAGATGGTGCGCCGGCTGCCGGCGCCCGGCCTGAGGCGTTGCCGCCGACGGTGGGCAGCGCTGGTGGTGGCGCGACGGGCGTCGGTGGGGGCGCCGCCTTGGGCGGGGTCGCATCGTCCTCGTCAAACGAGACGACGAGCTTGGGACGCTCGGGCGTGGACACGATCAGCCGTCGCGACGCAGGCTGACGAGGAGCACGTCGTCGCTGGCCTCGGACTCAGGCTCGTGGACCTCGGAGAGCTCGGCGCTCGGCCACGCGGCCGGCGTCGGCATCACCACCGGCGCGGCCGCGGGCAGCGCCGCGGGCGGCGCCGCCCGGCCACCGATCGTGATCTGCACCTCCGGCGTGCCGAGCGTGACGTTCCCCAGTGGGAAGAGGTTCGCGTTCTGCGACGCCCAGCGCGCAGCGAGCGCATCGAGCGGGCTCGCCGGGTTGTAGACGCGGAACTGGATCATGTCGGCGATCTTGGCGATCGTGTCGACCAACGACTGCCCGGCGGCCCAGTGATCCTGGATGCAGTAGTAGTCGCGCACGTTGGGATGAAAGAGCGGCGTGAGCGGCGTGCAGAGTGGCTTCTCGCGGGGGTAGCCGAGCGGCAGCCGGATCTCGACGTGGTGCTCGTCGACCGGTTCGGGCTGATTGCCGTTCAAGCGCAGGCCGCGCACGCGGAACACGACGCGGTAGGCCTCCGGCGGACGATGCGGGCCAAGTGGCTCGACATGGACATGGGGATGGCCTGAGAACTCCGTGCGAACGGATTCGTAGTCGGCGGCGAGACGTCGAAGGCGGGGTGCACTCACGTGAGCTCCAGTCGAAAGATGCGACGGGCGCGTCGACCGCCGCTCCGTGGCCCGCGCAGAATAACTGACAATAGCCTGTCGGTGGGACTGATTGAATACGACTGAACGAACGTGTCGGACGATCTTGACCTTGATATCAGCCTCCGCCGGCGGCACGAGCCGGCCGATGGCGTCGTGCTGCGCAGCGACCGGCCCCAGGGCGAGGCGGCCCTGCTGTACGCGGGCCAGCGCGTGCCGCTCCGCGAAGCGGCGTTCACCATCGGGCGCGAGCCGGCGTGCGACCTCGTGCTCACCAGCGGGCTGGTGTCACCGCTGCACGCGCGCGTCGAGCGTCGCGACGGCGTCTTTCAGGTCGCCGACCTCGACTCACGGATGGGGACCTATATCAACGGTGAGCGCTTCGCCGGTGCGGCACGTCGGCTGCGCTCGGGTGACAGCATCGCGATCGGCGACGAGATCCTGCACTTCACGACGATCGAGCCCACCGGTCTGCCGCCCGTCGAGATTCTGCCGGACACCGCGACGCTGCGGATGGACCGGCCCCGCGTCGTCATCGGTCGAGCACTCGGAAACGATATCGTTCTCGACCATCCGACGGTCTCGCCCGTCCATGCCGAGATCATCGCGGGGGAGACCGGCGTCCGGCTCAAGGACATCTCGCGCGGCGGCACCGGCGTGCGCGTCAACGGCCAGCTGGTCTCGCGGATGTTCCTCAAGATCGGCGACGAGATCGCGATCGGCCCGTATCGCCTGGTGTTCGACGGGGCGCTGCTGCAGCAGCGCGCCGCCGGGCTGGGCATGCGCCTCGACGCCGAGGACATCCGCTTCGACGTGACCGGCGCCACGATCCTGCAGCCGACGAGCTTGAGCGTGCTGCCCGGTGAGCTCGTCGCGGTCATCGGTGAGAGCGGCGCCGGCAAGAGCACGTTGATGAAGTCGCTCTGCGGCGTGCAGCAGCCGACCGGTGGGCGCGTGATGCTCAACGGCGAGCCCGTCGTCGCGCGGCGTGCCGACATCGGCTATGTGCCGCAGGACGAGATTGTCCATCGGCTGCTGACCATCCGTGAGGCGCTCGGCTACGCGGCCGAGCTGCGGCTGCCACAGGACGCGACGGCGGCCGACCGGGCCGCGGCGGTCGCACGCGTGATCGAGGAGGTGGGCCTCGCCGAGCACGCCGACACTCGGATCGGCTCGCTGTCGGGCGGCCAGCGCAAGCGCGCCGGCGTCGCGGTCGAGCTGATCGACGAGCCGGGTGTCCTGTTCCTGGACGAGCCGACGACGGGTCTCGACCCAGGGCTCGAGCAGCGGATGATGCGGCTGTTTCGCTCGCTGGCCGATGCGGGCCGCCCGGTCCTGCTGGTGACGCATGCGACCGGGAGCCTGCGACTCTGCGACCAGGTGGCCGTGATGGGTCGCGGCGGCTTGCTCTGCTTCTATGGGCCGCCGTCGGAGGCGCTGGAGTTCTTCGGCGTCGAGCGCTTCGACGATCTCTACGTCGCGCTGGAAGAGGGTGGCGCCGCCCTCTGGCATGAGCGCTTCGCCGCGGAGCGAATCGCGGGCACGCCCGCCGCCGCGCCGCCCGCGCAGGCGGGCGCGCCACCGCCGCCGCGGGAGATCGGGCCGCAGGCGGCCGTGCTCGTGCGCCGCTACTCCAAGCTCTTCCTGCGCGACCGCAAGAACCTGCGCATCCTCGCGGCGCAGGTGCCGTTGCTCGCGCTGGCGACGGCGTTGCTGTTCAAGCGCGACGTCTTCCTCCGTAGTGGCGGGGAGTCCCATGCGGGCGAGTCGGCACAGCTGCTGTTTCTGCTGGTGACCGTCGCAGCGTGGTTCGGGGCGATCGCGTCGGCGCGCGAGATCATCAAGGAGCGCACCGTCGTGCAGCGCGAGCTGACGGTCGGCGTGCGACCGTCGTCCTACCTGATCTCCAAGGCGGTCCTGCTCTTCGCACTGACCGGTGTGCAGACGGTGACGATGGCGATGATCGTCCTGCTGCTGCGCCCGCTGCACGAGCCGGCCAGTGCGGCGATCACCGTGATGTTCCTCTTGGTGCTGACCGCATGGGCCGGCGTTGGCATGGGCCTGCTGGTCTCGGTCGTGGTGCGCAGCGAGGACCAGGCTTCGAGCTTCATTCCGCTGATCCTCGTGCCGCAGCTGCTGTTCGGTGGCGCGATCGTGCCGGTGCACGAGATGGGCGCGATCATGGGGCTGCTGTCGAAGGTGATCGTCGCGCAGTGGGCGTTTGCCGCGGTGGGTCATACCATCCATCTGCAGCAGCGCATCGATGAGGACGAGGTGTTCCGGCAGGCGAGTCGCTACGGCCATCACTTCTTCGGGCTACCGACCGTGGCGGGGACGTTCGTGCTCGTGCTCTTCTTGGCTGCGTTCGCGGTCGCGCTCCATCGCCGGCTGCCGGCGTTCGCCGCTGAGGGCGAGGGCTGAGCGATATCGCGCCCGGCGTAATCCGGGGCCTAGTCCTTCTTGTGGATGATGTCCTGGGCGAGCTTGGAGTCGACCGGACAGTGGGCCGTCAGATAGGTGTCGACACGCTGGAAGGCGCCTGCTGACGTCATCGAGTTGATGAGGCCCTTGCCCATCGCCAGCAGCGGGTTCGACAGCGCTTCGCCTTCTGTGTCAGCCAGCTTCTTGAAGCTGTCGCGGACCTGGACCGTGTCGGACTTGATCTCGTCGGGTGCGTGGTCGACCATGCTGTCGAAGATCGACTCCAGGTCGCCCGGCGCCTGCAACAACTTGAGGATGCCGGTGAGCGGGTCGGCCTTCATGTTGGCATCGGCATCCATGTAGCTCTGGCGGATTGGCGCGGCCTTGGAGTAGAACGCGCGGCAGTACGCCTCGGGGCTGCGGTCCTCACTCCTTGCGCAGGCTGACAGCGCGAGCGCCGAGACGCCGGTGGCGACGGCGGCCAGCAGCGCTGAGCCGAGCGTGTGCTGCGGGGGCCGGTGCAGATGAGCGGTCACGGGTCCTGATCTCTCAGTCGTCGTCGAAGTCGATGATCAGCTTGCGGGGCGCGTCAGCCGCGGGCAGCGGCGCGCGGGCGGCCGGCGGGTTGCTCGCGGCCGGAGCCGGGGCCCAGAGCGACTGCGGCTGGGCCGGGGCGGGAGGGGCAGGATGAGGAGGCGAAGGCCGAGGGGCGCTCACCGGCTGCTTGCGAAACGCCTTGTCGGGCCCTCCTGCGCCGCCGAGCTGCGGCACGACCGACATCAGGTAAGCGGCCGCTGCGATGAGGCCGAGGCAGAAGAGGCTGGCGATGATGGTGAGCGACACCCAGTAGCTGCGGTCGCGGTCGGCCGCGACCCACTCCGAAGCGGGCCGGCGCAACTGGTCTCCCAGCGCGACGCCGCCGGAGAGCAGCGAGATGATCCAGAGCGCGGTGACCATCGCTCAGGTCCCGAGACCGAAGCGCGCGCTTCGGTGCGCGACGGGCCAATGGCTGGGGAACTGGTGGCCGGCGAGCTGGTTGTCGGCCTTGCGCCAGACCAGCGGTGGCACGGAGGCGAGCTCATGCAGGCGCTTGATCTCGGCGTCCTCGCGGTCGGGCTCGTGTGCGAGGCGGAACTGGGCGGTGCGGCGGATCAGCTCGGTCGCGATCGCGGTGGCGTCGACGTCCTTGGGGAAGGTGAGCTCCAGGCGCAGGAGCTGGCCGCGCGCCTTGACGATCACCCGCAGCAGCTCCGAGCCCGACCAGCCGCTCTTGTTCTGGGCGTAGACGGCGTGGATCCAGGGGTAGCGGATCTGCCCGACGAGCATCTTGCCGCGGCGGCGGTTGGCGGCCAGCAGCTTGCTCCCGGCGTTGAGCGCGATCATCGCCACCGGGCCGCCGACCCATCCGCCGCCCTTGTCGTACTTGGTGCATGCGATGGTCAGCCGCGCGTCGGTGAGCAGGACCTGTGCACGGATATCGGCGGCGCGCAGGATCCGCTTGTTGGCCTCGCCCGCCTTGACGACGATCTCGTTGCAATGGAGGCGGCGGACATCGGCGCCGTCGCGCGGCTCGAGCAGCACCGTGTCGGTCTCCAAGCCCGGGACGGGAAGGAAGTAGCCGTCCTCGGCGTCGAAGGTGCCTTCCAGAACCTCGCGCACGCCGCAGATGGCGTAGTCGGGTGGGGGCGGGGCCGGTGCGGCGGGCGAAGGTGCGGCAGGCAGGGACGCGGCAGGCAGGGATGCGGCATGCGCCGGCTCTGCGTCGTCGAAGGTGATGACGAGCCTCGGCTTGTGCTCGGGCTCGGGAAATTCGGACATGCTGATTTCCGTCCTCTCCTCAGTATCCGGACGACTCGCAGGTGTAGCCCAGGGTCTCGGTCCTTCGTGGCCGCCACCTTGCGGCGCGTGTCGCGTTCTGCAGGTAACCCTGGTCGTAGCGCCAGCGGCTCCCGTCGCGGCGCGCCCAGGTGACGCCCTCGTAGGCGCACCGCGATGACGTCGGGCTGCGGAAGTGCATCCCGGTGACCGAGATCGTCGCGACGTCGCCGTCGATGCGATCGACCTCGACATGCAGGCCGCTGGGGTCGAGCCGGTCACGATTGACGCGCTCCTGCTCGAGCCATTTCGCATGACCCCCGTTGCCGGCCTTCCACGTCGTGTAGGTCGGGCTCAGCAGCGCCCATGCGGCGTCGAAGTCGCTGGCGACCACGTGCTGGTAGTACGCGGTCAGCACGCGCTCGATCGCGGTCTGCTCGGTCTCGGACTTCGTCTCGTCGGCGCCGGCATCGGCCGGGCGGGGCGGTGTTGCGACCGTCGTCGTGCCGGTCACCGGCGGTGCGGCGGCGGCGGTGGCGGTGATGACGGTCGTGACGACGTTGGCCACGGCATGCGAGCCACGGCTGCGGGAGAGCACGAGCGCCACCGCCGAGCCGGCGACGACGAGCGTCGCCACGATCACGGCCACGAGGAGCCCGCGGCCGCCGGGCGATCCGGAGCGCGTGGGTGGCGGCGGGGCCACGCCCGCGCCCGCGGTGGGTGCCGGCGCGACGCGCGGTGGAGGCGGCAGTGGTGGTGGCGCGGGCGCGGCGGCCCGTTGCCCGGGCGCCGCGGTACAGCCCATGATCGCGCAGCCGCCGTTGTCGGCCCAGCACTCGGCATGGTGGACGGCCGAGCATGCCGGGCACTGCGCCGCCTGGGCGCCGGCCTTGAGCGCGAAGCGGCAGAATGGGCACGCGCGCCCGGCATCGGCCGCGGTGGCCCGGCGGGCGATCGCGGTCACGCGCACGACCCCCGGAACCGCTGTTTGAGCTGCTGCTTGAGCGACCCGAGCACCGACGCCAGCGCCTGGTCGGCGTGCGCCAGGCCGGGATCGTCGCTCGGCGGCTGGGTCGCCGGATGGAACATCACGGCAAAGGCGATCCAGTGGCCGCCCGGCAGGTCGACGGCACCGATCTGCCCGGCCAGGAAGCGCCCCTGCGCGTGACCGCCCCAGCCCGCCTTGTAGGCGAGGTGCCAACAGGCGGCGCCGAACACTGCGCCCGCCCCCCACGATGGCGCGGCCGTGAGCTGCGCCTCGGCCCCGGGCTCCTGGCTGTTGCGCTTGGGCAAGCGCAATGTCGCGAGGATCTTCTTCGAGGCGGCCGTCCCGAACGCGATCTGGCCACGCAGGGCGTGGATGAAGCGGATCGCGTCCTGCACGCGCCAGTGCGTCGTGCCGAGCAGCAACGCGGGGTAGCTGGCGTCTGCGGCCGGCAGGCCCTTGTAGGTGGGGGTGATGCAGTACCGGCCGTCGGCGTTGTGCTGGGCCGGGCCAATGTCGATCGCCGCACCGACGCGGGCCAGCATCGCGCGGATGGCGGTGCCGGTGGCCGCGAGGCTGCCCCCGAGGTCGCGCTCCAACTGCACGGTCATCTCGCGCTGGGCGCAGTTGTCAGACCGCGTGAGCGCGCGCGTCAGCGGCTCCTCCACGCTGGCGGTCGACGTGCCGCGTCCCAGGCGCTCGCTGAACAGCGTCACGGCCGTGACCGCCTTGACCATGCTCCAGGGCCGCATGTCATCTGCGAGCCGCTGGCCTGCGAGCACGGGCGCGTTCCAGCCGTCCATCATCACGGCCGCTTGGACCGTGCCCGGGATGCCCTTGATGCCGGCGTTCAACGACAACTGCAGCGCTGCCGCCAGCGCGGGATCGGGCCGGGTGCCGCTGACCGTCTTGCCGACGCCGTCGCCGCCCGCCGGCGTGCCGTCGACCGGCTGCGTCGTCACCGAGGCCGCCGGAAGCGTCGCCGTCCTCGCGGGCGTCGCTGCGGAGGACGACGGCGGCACCTCGGCGACGGTCTGCACGATGGCGGCCGACACGGATGGCGGCGCGCCGCGATCGACCGCCCAGCCGAACCCGACACCCAGGAGGATCCCGAGGGTGACGGCCACCGCCGCGTAGCGGAGTCCGACGGCTGGACGGCCTGCCGGCATCAACAGCCCCAGCCGAGGAGCTGTTCGCGGCGTGGCTGCCACTGCGCGCGGCGCTGGTCGGAGATCGAGTAGCCGGGTTCATAGCGCCAGTGGTCGTTCTCGTACTTCGCCCAGGTGATGCCCTCCCACGAGGAGCAGGACGAGCGCGGCGCGCCCCAGCCCATGCCGCTGACCCTGATGGTCGCGACCCCGGAGCGCGAGTCGGTGCTCGTGACCGACACCTGCAGGCCGGACGGGTCGAGGTAGCGCGAGAGGCTGGCCTGCGCGGTCTCCCAGGCGCCGTAGCCGCCGGGCTCACGGAGCTTCTTCGCGCGGTAGCGCTCGCTCGTCAGGACCCAGGCGGCGCGGAAGTCCTGCCGCACGATCGCCTCGTGATGGGCCAGCAGCACCGACTGGATGTCGGAGGCCATCTGCGCCTCGTCCTCTTCGGGAAGGGCGCCGTTGGACGATGGCGGCTCGTCGACGGTCGTGCCGTCGGGCGGCTCCTCCTCGCCGGTGGTGGTGCCGGCCGGCGAGTCGGTCCCGACCGGCGCCTGGGCCACGACCTGGGTGACCGTGGCGGGCGAGGTGGCTGCGCCGGTCGAGTTGCCGGAGCTGACGACGAGCGCGGTGGCGCCGCCGGCGACGGCGAGCGCGAGGACCAGCACCGCGAGGATGAGCGCGGTGCTCGAGCGTCCGCGACCGGAGTCCGGCGGCGGGGGAGGCGAGGCGTAGGCGGCGGGCTGCTGCTGGACCGGCGGAGGCGGCGGCGGTGGCACAGCGGCGGGTGCCGTGGCCCCTGGCGATGCGGCTCCGGCACAGCCCATGATCGAGCAGCCACCGTTATCGATCCAGCACTCTGCGTGATGCAGCGCGCGGCAGTAGCCGCATTCGACAATGCTGGAGCCCTGCTTGAGCGCGAACCGGCAGTAGGGGCACGAGCGGCCGGCTTCGTCGACCGAGGTCGCGCGCGGCTGCTGCGCGGGGGAGGGGTGCGTCATTGTTGCGTGGTCCTCTTCGCTAGGGCAGGGGCGGTGGGATGGCACTGGGGTCGTGGACCGTGTAGGTCTTGACGGTCCGGCCGCTGTGGGTCTTGCGGCTGTGCGTCGTCACGTGCTCGGCCGGGGCGGTCGTCGCCGGTGAGGCCTTCGACGGCCCGGTGGACCGGGCCGCAGGCTGGATGACCGTCGTGGCGGCCGTGGGTCGCATGGCGTCACCGCGCAACGCGACCTCCCAGAGCGCGAAGCCGATCAGGACGCCGGCGAGGAGCAGGCCGAGGAGCGGGAGCACCGGACGGTTGTCGATGCGAGCGGGGGCCGACGCGTAGGCCGGCGCTGCCGCACGTCTCGGAGGGCCGATCGTCCCAGGGGGCGGGGACGACGGCGCCGGAAACGGCGTGGCGGCACGGCGCCGCGGCGTCACTCCCGGCCAGCTCGTCGGCCGCGTGTACCACTCGGCGACCTTGCCCGCGCTCCAGCCGAAGACGCCTTCGGTCCCGGCGACCGGGTCGACGACCCACGCGATCTGCGACGGGTCGCCGAAGAAGTTGTGGTGGATGAACAGATCCTGCTCGGAGAGGAAGATCCCATGCCCCGGATGGCTGTGGTACCAGCCGACGATCTGGTCCTGCGGGAAGCGCGCCGCCATGAAGCGGTGAACGTGCTCCCACGTGTCCTGCGTGAAGGTGAGCGTGGTCGACTGTTCGGTCGCCTCGGTCGCGGCGATCGCCCCGGTCACCAGCGGCGGTCCGCCACGGCGGCCGGTCCGGCCGACGAGCACGCCGCCGACCTCGCGGTCGGTGGCCTGGAAGACGTGCGCGTAGACCTGCTCGCGGGTCGCGCCGTCGAGGCCCGGGACCTCCATGGCCGCGTCGTCGAGCATCAGCTGCTGGCCACGAGCGTCGTGAGATCCTGGCCGGGCGTGATGCCGGCGGT
Source organism: Baekduia sp. (assembly GCF_035996765.1). Taxonomy (NCBI): domain Bacteria; kingdom Bacillati; phylum Actinomycetota; class Thermoleophilia; order Solirubrobacterales; family Baekduiaceae; genus Baekduia; species Baekduia sp. The sequence goes on along the minus strand of NZ_DASYJG010000028.1, from coordinate 32,155 downwards.
ACAGACCCAGTCGGCGGTGGCCGGGTCCAGCGCATCGCTGACGTTGAACGACCGGTAGGTCAGGAGGTCTACGACGCGCTCGATCAGATCCGCGAGGCTCTCGCCCGCGCTCCACGCGCCGATGCAGACGCCGCCATTGCGCTCCGGCGGCAGGATGTTCGGATGCAGCACCGGCGTCGACCAGGCGAGCACCGGTGGGCGGCGTGGATAGTCGAGGTGCAGATAGACGGTGAAGCGGTGCAGGTTGCGCACCACGAGGCCGCCGTGGGCGTCACGCGCCAGTCCCGGGGCCTGGACCATCACGTGATAGACGTCAGGCGGCAGGCCCTCCGTGCGGAAGGTGACCGTGCCGCGTTGGGCGAGATCGGACATGTGCTGCAGGTCGGCGTGGAGTCGGCGAAGGCGCGGGTTCATGAGGTGCAGGTGGTCAGCAGCTCGCGCCGACATGCGAGATCCGCCAGGCGGCGGCCGGGATCAGGTGCAGGTCGAACTGGACACTGCCCGAGCCGCCGCCCCCGATGGAGTAGGTCAGCGGCACGGTTGCGCGCGAACCGGTGAGCTCCACTGCGTCGGGGCTCAGGCCGTGCAGCGTGTAGCTGCCGGTGCCGGTGGCGAACTGCTCGGAGTAGGTCTCCAGGACGGCGGCACGTCCGCTCGTGTCGCTGCAGCCGCCGGAGCGCAGACCGTGTCGCGTGACGGACGGCACCATGATCGCCCGCAATCCGGCGATCTCATGGCCCGAGTAGGCGGCCTCGTACTCGCGCAGGACGCCGACGATCGCCTGCCGCTGTTCCGAGGGCGACGGTGCGGGCGCCGGCGACGGCCCCGGCGCCGGCGTGGGGTCGTCCGTCGTCGTGTCGGGGGGATCGGTGGGGATCGGAGCCGCGGTGGTGGCCGTCGTCGTGTCGTTGCTCTTCTGCGTCGCGACGACGGCGGCCGCGGCGCCCGCCGCAGCGAGTCCGCCGACGAGCAGGACGGCCAGCAGGGGGGTGATGCGACGGCCGGAAGACGGCTGGGACGACGGTGGCAAAGGCGGGGCTGGGGGCGGTGGCGGAGCGGCCGCGCCGAAGGCCGGTGGCGGGACGGCGGGGGATGGAGAGGTCGGCTGCCCGGCAGGCGCCGCGGAGGTCGCGTGGGAGGGCGCGGCACTGCAGCCGACGATCGCGCAGCCACGGTTGTCGCCCCAGCACTCCTCGTGGTGGATGGCGCGGCAGGCCGGGCACGAGGTGACCGGAGCGCCCTGCTTGAGCGCAAAGCGGCAGTAAGGGCAGTTGCGGCCGGTCTCCTCCGCGGTCGCCGGGCGGCTCTCTGGACGGTCCGCGGTGCTCATCGGCCAGCCCGCGACATTGGCGATCCCTCGTCAGACATCTGCATCCTTGCCATGGCGGCGGGTATCGTAGCCGCCGGCGTGGCCTACTGCACAACAACTTTGACTGACCGATGAGTGGCAAGAGACGATGACCCCAGTCGTTCGTACAGCTCTTCCCGTAGTGCTCACGTTCGTTTTTGCGTTCGGGGCGGGTGCAGCGGGCGCGGCGCTCCTTCGCGGCGACGACGGCGCAGCGCAACCGACCGGCGTCACGTCGCCGACGACGGCCGTCCCCACGACGACGATCGCGACGCCCAAGCCCATCCCGAACGCGCAACCTGCCAGGCGGCTTCTCCCGTCGCAGGCCAGATCCTCGTTTGGCAGCCTTGGTCCCGGGCTGGCGCTCGCCGTGGCGCCGGTGGGTCGTGGCTCGATCCAGGTCTTTGGCGACCGCTCCCTGCGTGCGAGCCCCGGTGGGCACGCCTGGAGCACGATGAAGATCGCGCTGGTCGCCCAGCTCGTGCTTGACCGTGGCAGGGTCTCCCGGCTCACCGCTGTGCAGCGTGGACACGCCAAAGCGGCGCTCACGGTCTCTGACAACGCGGCCGCGGCCGCCATCTTCGAGCAGCTCAAGGCCGACCACGGTGGCCTGGAGGGCGCGAGCGCGAAGGTCACGGAGCTGCTTCAGCGCGCCGGTGACGGCGCGACGCAGGTCAGCCAGACGACCGATGGCAACCCGAATGCCGTCTCTACCTACGGGCAGACCCACTGGCCGGCCTCGGCGGCGGTGCGGTTCCTGCGCGCGCTCGCCCGCGGCTGCATCCTCGGCGAAGACGGGACCCGGTACGAGCTGGGGCTGATGGCCGGCGTGCGTGAGGAGCGTGGCTGGGGCATCGGCGCAGCCGGTTACGACGGCGACATCCGGGTGGCCTTCAAGGGCGGCTGGGGGCAGGAAGCGGACAACTCCTGGCTCGTGCGCCAGCTCGGCGTCGTGGGGACCGGTCCTGGTGCCGTTGTCATCGCGATCGTGGCACGGGCGCCGTCGCTGGCGGTGGGCCAGGCACGGGTCACGGCCGCCGCGCAGTGGCTACGGGCGCACGCGGTGACGAGCGCACGCGCCGCCGCCGGCTGCGGCTGAGACATGTTCGACACACGAGCGAGGAGAAGGCGTTGAGCGCACAGCCGGTGCAGCGGATCGCGGAAGCCGAGCACGTCGGGCGTAACTGCCCGTACTGCCGCTTCACATTCAAGGAAGGTGCCCAAGCGGTCGAGTGTGGGTCCTGTCACGCACTGCACCATCTCGAGTGCTGGCAGGACAACCAGGGCTGCGCGGTGCTCGGCTGCCCGTCGGCGCCCAGCGCGCCCGGCGCCGCCCCGCCGCCTCCGCCGGCCGGCATGCCGGGTGCCCCGGTTCCGCCTCCGCCTCCGCCTCCCTACGTCGCGGCATCCGCCGGACCAAGTGGGAGCGCCCAGCCGGCACCCGCGCCGAGGATCGCGGATCTCGCCGGCCAGGTGCGCTCCTGGCTCAGCACGCCGGTCGCGGTCGCGATCGGCGAGGCCGCGCTGGTCGCCTTCGCCGTGATGGTCGTCGTGGCGCTCGCGCTCGCCCTCGTGACGCCGGACCGCTCTCTCTTCGGTATTACGGGCGCCGGCACGGGTCTGTTCAAGGAGCTGACACGCGACATCGTCGCGATGACCCAGGCGCGCTTCGGCATCTCCGGGTTTCGCTTCACGTGGCTACCCGTTGTGTTCGCACTGGTCCCGGTTCTGGGCGCCGGGATCGGCGTCCGCCGCACGGCGCGACAGCTCACTGGCCTGCCCCAGCGCCAGCAGTTGCTGGTCGCGGCTGCCACGGGTGTCCCGCTAGCCGTCTTGCTGCTGTTCGTCGCGGCCTTCGGGGACGAGTCGGATGCGGGCTTCTCCGCTGTGTCGGTGATCTTCTACGCGATCCTCTGGGGCGGCATCGGCGGCGTCGCGGGACTGGCGAGCGTGACGGGTGGCTCGATCCTGTGGGCCGGGTCCGGTGCGGTGCCACCGGTAGTGTCGCGCTGGCTGCGCATCGCCGGCGTCGCGGTGAAGCCGCTGCTCGCGCTGCTGCTCGTGGGTGCGGTGGCCGGCGTGGCGATCTGGGAAATCCAGATCCTGCGCGGTCAGCAGAGCGCGAAGCTCGGCCGCCCGGAGGTGACCGCGATCGTGGAGACGCCGTTCCTGGCCGGCGAGTTTGCCATCCAGGACGTCGGGCTCGGCGCCCTGTCGCAGTTCCGGCCGCTTGGTGGCGCGGACGCGACCGGCACGTCGATGGCGCTGCCGATCGACGACAGCCGCGATCTCAGCGCCTTCGGCCATCACTACCGGATCTTCGCCTATCGGCATGCGTATCCGATTGCGATGTACGTGGTCCTGCTGATCGTGCTGCTCGGTGCAACGCTCGTCGCGGCGCTCTTCGCCGGCTATGGCGCGGCCGTGAGCGGCGGGGCGAAGGCGCCGCTGCCGGGCGCCGCGTACGGCGCGTTCGCGGGCGTCGTGTGGGCGGCCGCGATAGCGCTGTTGCGGGCGGTCGCCGCCGTCGACACGCTGGCGGGCGACAGCCTGTTCGGTGCAGTGCTGGTGGTGGGCTGCGTGGCCGGAGCGGCCGGCGGGCTGATCGCCACCAGCCACCCGGCCGTGGAGATGGACGTGTCCGCTGAGCATTGACATGGATCTGAGCGGCCAAGAAGATGGGCGTGGTCCGGATCGCAGCGCGCACGATGGAGAGGGCATGGAAGGCGAGACGCCACCGGCGCCGAACCGCAAGATCGTCATCGAGCTCGAGGATCTCGAGGGCCCGCCAGCCGCACCGGTGACCGCGCGCGCCAGCCTCACCCTACCGCCGGCCACTCCTCCATCGGGCCCGCCGCTGCCGCCCGTCGCAGGCCTTGGTGCGGCCTCGCCGAGGCCGGCGGCGCCGCTGCAGAGCTCTCAGACCGGCTATGCCGGGCCCCCGCGGCGGCCGGCGCCGTCGGCGGGTGACTTCCTGCTGGGCTCTGCGGCCGTCCTGTGGAAGCTCGCGACCCTGGCGCTGGTCGCCCTGGCTGTCGGCGGCTACCTCTGGGGCGGCAGCAACGCTGCGCACGAGCGCTGCTTCGTGCACCGGCTGACCGGCGACAGCAGCCCCGTCAACACGTTCGCCTGTGTCGTCGAGCACTGAGGACGCAGGCGGGGTCCGCACCCGCGGCCGCAGGGCCGCTTAAGGCGGTGGCGCAGGCCGCCGATGACGCGGGTATGCCCGCGCTCGCCGACAACATCTCGATGTGGAACGAGTCCTATGACTGGTCCCAGCAGGGTGATGAGTGGTCGGATGCGTGGGGCGGGGTCGCGTATCAGTGGTGGGTGACGCTGTTCTCGCGGATCCAGGGGTTCGTTCCGGCGGGCCGGATCCTGGAGATCGCGCCTGGGTACGGGCGCTGGACGCACTTCCTGCGTGATCTGTGTGACGAGCTGGTCGGGGTCGACATCGCCGAGACCGCCGTGGCCCACTGCCGCAAGCGCTTTGCCGGCGACGAGCACGTCAGCTTCCACGTCAACAACGGCACGTCGCTGGCGATCGCCACGGATCGATCGATCGACCTGATCTTCAGCTTTGACTCCTTGGTCCATGCCGAGCACGACATCCTCGCCGGCTATCTCGAGGAGTTCGCACGGGTGCTCGCCGACGATGGCGTGGCGTTCATCCATCACTCGAACATGGGCTCCTACGAGCCGGGCTCCTACGACCCGCACAACATCCACTGGCGGGCGACCACGGTGTCGGCGGAGCTCGTCGAGCGCCTCGCGCGCTCGGTCGGGCTGCGCTGCGTCAGCCAGGAGACGGTTGCCTGGGGCAACGAGAAGCTGCTCAACGACTGCTTCTCGGTCATCACCCGCGCGGGCTCGCGCTGGGATCGCGAGAACGACACCGCCGCCAACATCGACTTCACGCGCCACGAGATGGCCACCGCGCGACGGATCTCCGCGCTGTATCCGCGGGCCCGGCCGGCGCTCGCGTTCGGCGCGCAGGAGCGCTCCGAGACGGCGCGGTCCCACACCACCGCGCTCGAACTCGCAGCCGGCGGCGACGCCGCGACCGCTCGGTCGTTGCTGCGCGACACGGTGCGCGGCCAGTTCGATCCGGAGGCGCTCAACGACCTCGCCGTGCTCGCCCACCGCTGCGGCGACTCCGATGAGGCCGTCGCGCTGTTGCAGGCCTTGATCTGCCTGCACCCCGAGCACACCGCGGCCCACGAGAACCTGGCCGCGCTGCGCGAAGCGCGCCCTGAGTGACTACGTTCCGGGTGCGAGCAGCTGGAGGCCGGCTGCCGAGGCGGCGGCACCCAGGCGGCGGTCGTAGGCGACGAACGTCGAGAGATCCGCTCGCAGCGCCAGGGCGCTAGCCAGGTGGATGGCGTCCAAGCTCCGGAGCGTTGTCTCGCCGACGTCGGCCGCCTCGGCGATCACCGCACCCGTCAGCGGAACGAGGTCCAGGCCAGCGAGCAGCGTCTTGGCCTCGGGGAGCGCGTCGGGATTGATCCGACGGCACGCCCGAACCACTTCGACCTTGGCCAGTTCGCTGCTGAGGATCGGGCTGCCTGCCTGTGTCGTGAGCCAGTCGGCGAGGGCGGCGCTCTCGGCCTCCTCGTGGAGCAACTTGAGCAGCGCTGATGAGTCGAGGTAGATCACGCGCGGTCGGCGCGCAGATCGTCCAGAACCGTTCCGCTGTCGGGGCTTGCGGATGTCGCGGGCGTGCGCTGTGGCAGCCGGAAGGAGTGTGCGGCAGGGACGAGTTGCCCGGAGGCGATGAGGCGCTCCCGGGCACTGCTCGCGGGATCGGGCGGAACGAGCAGCGCGACGAGCCGGCCTCGCTCGGTGACTTCGACGGTCTCTCCAGCCTTGACGCGGGAGAGATAGCGGGTGGCATGCTGGCGCAGTTCGCGGACCCCGATGCGTTCCATGGGGCCGAATGTAGCACATATGGTGCTACCTTGAGGATGGGTCGCGATCAGCGCTGAGGGCGACCGCTAGCGTGACGGGCGCCAGATGTCTCTCGTCGACGCCCTTCCCGCCCGGCCCAGCGCCGACTCCCTCTATGACGCCTTCACCGCGTGGGCGGCGCAGCAGGGGCTGAGCCTCTACCCCCATCAGGAGGAGGCGGCGATCGAGCTGTTCAGCGCCAACAACGTGGTGCTGGCCACGCCGACGGGCTCCGGGAAGTCGATGGTCGCGGTCGCCGCGCACTTCGCCGCGCTCGCCGAGGACCGCCCGACCTTCTACACGGCGCCGATCAAGGCGTTGGTGTCGGAGAAGTTCTTCGCGCTCTGTCAGATCTTTGGCGCGGAGAACGTCGGGATGTTGACCGGGGACGCGTCGGTCAACAGCGGTGCCCCGATCGTCTGCTGCACGGCAGAGGTGCTGGCCAACATCGCGCTGCGCGAGGGTGCCGAGGCGGACGTCGGCCAGGTCGTGATGGACGAGTTTCACTACTACGCCGACGGCCAGCGCGGCTGGGCCTGGCAGGTGCCGTTGCTCTGCCTCCCGCAAGCGCAGTTCCTGTTGATGTCGGCGACGCTGGGCGACGTCGGCGAGATCGCGACCGACCTGACGCGCAGGACGGGTCGCGAGACGGTGCTGATCGACGACGCGCAGCGGCCGGTCCCCTTGACCTACTCGTGGTCGGTGGAGCCCCTGCACGAGTTGTTGGAGGAGTTGGTCGGCGCCGATCAGGCCCCGATCTACGTGGTGCACTTCACGCAGGCCTCGGCGCTAGAGCGCGCGCAGTCGCTGCTCTCGGCCAAGCTCTGCACGCGTCAAGAGCGCGACGCCATCGCCGAGGCGATCGGCGGCTTTCGCTTCACCGCCGGCTTCGGCCGCACGCTCTCCAAGCTGGTTCGGGGCGGCATCGGCGTCCACCACGCGGGCATGCTGCCGCGCTACCGGCGGCTGATCGAGCAGCTCGCCCAGACGGGTTTGTTGAAGGTGATCTGCGGGACCGACACGCTCGGCGTCGGCATCAACGTCCCGATCAGGACCGTGGTCTTCACCGGCCTGGCGAAGTACGACGGCTCCCGCCATCGGCTGTTGAAGGCGCGGGAGTTCCATCAGATCGCCGGGCGCGCCGGTCGCGCCGGGTTCGACACGTCGGGCTACGTCGTGGTGCAGGCGCCCGAGCACGTGATCGAGCGGACGCGCGCGCTGGCCAAGGCCGGCGACGACCCCAAGAAGCGCCGCAAGGTTCAGGCCAAGAAGCCGGTCGACGGCGCGGTGAGCTGGACCGAGGAGACGTTCGAACGGCTCAAGGACGCGGCGCCCGAGGCGCTGGTGTCGCGGATGCGCGTCGATCACTCGATGATCCTCAACGTCGTCAACCAGCCGGGGAACCCGATCGCGACGATGCGGGCGTTGATGGAGGACAACCACGAGGACGAGCGCGGGCGCCGGCGGCTCTCCGAACAGGCCCAGGCGCTCGGGTCAGAGCTGGTCGACGCGGGCGTCCTGGAGTGGCTGGCAGAGCCCGACGCGGAGGGGCGCACGCTGCGGCTGGCGGTCGCGTTGCAGGAGGACTTCGCGCTCAACCAGCCGCTGGCGTCGTTCGCGCTGGTCGCCTTTGCGCTCATCGATCCGGAGTCCGAGCACCACGCGCTTGATGTGCTCTCAGTCGTCGAGGCGATCCTCGACGATCCGTTCCCCGTGTTGATGGCCCAGGCGAACAAGGAGCGCGGTGAGGCCGTCGCCCAGATGAAGGCCGAGGGGATCGAGTACGAGGAGCGGATGGAGCTGCTCGAGCAGGTCACCTACCCGATGCCGCTGGCCGAGCCGCTGCAGGACGCGCTGCGGGTCTTTCGCGAGACCCATCCGTGGGTGCGCGAGTCCGACCTCTCGCCGAAGTCGGTCGTGCGCGACATGTATGAGTGGGGGCGCACGTTCACCGAGTTCGTCGCGCACTATGGCCTGGCACGCTCAGAGGGGCTCGTGCTCCGCTATCTGAGCAACGCCTACCGAGCGCTGCGTCAGACCGTGCCCGAGCAGGTCAAGACCGATGAGCTCGACGACATCATCGAGTGGCTCGGCGAGACGGTCCGCCAGACCGACTCCAGCCTCCTGGACGAGTGGGAGGCGCTGACCGATCCGGAGTCGGTGGCTCGCGCCTCGGCGGCGATGGCGGAGAACGCAGGGCCGCCTCCACCGCGGCCGATGACCGCCAACGAGCGGACCTTCACGGTGATGATCCGCAACGCGATGTTCCAGAAGGTCATGCTCGCCTCCCGGGACCGTTACGACACGCTGGCCCAGTTGGAGGCCGCCGCAGCTGCGCTCACCGATGAAAGCGGTCCCACCCACCCCAAGGTCGCGATGGGGGAGGCCGCATGGGAGGCCGCGCTTGGCACCTATTGGGACGAGCACGAGGTGATGCGCACCGGTGCGGATGCCCGCTCGCCGCAGCTGCTGATGATCGACCGCGGGAGGGCGGGGGATGGGTTTGACGGCCCGCGGACCTGGACCGTGCGCCAGATCATCGACGACCCCGAAGGCCATCACGACTTCGCGATCGTGGCGACCGTCGACCTCGACGCCTCCGATGCGGCCGGTGAGCCGGTGATCCGCACCACCGCGTTCGGCGATCAGGCTGACCGCTTCACCGAAGCGTAGGAGCTGAATGGCTGAGCGGTGACGTTGTGGTGATGGTCCTCCACCATGCCGCCGCATGCAGAAATACGAACGGCCCCGGAGCGCATCGCTCACGTAAGCCAACGCTCCGGGACCGAACCATTCATCTCAACCGAGGTCGAGACTCGCCGGAAAGTATGTCAGAAGCAGACGAAGCTCAGGTCAGCAGACCCCGGCGCATCGCCGCTGCGACCGCAGCGGCGGGCTCGGAGACCTCGAGCTTGGCGTAGAGGCTGCGTAGATGCGTCTTGACCGTCGCCTGGCTGAGGTACAGCCCCTCGGCGATCTCGGCCACTGACTGGCCCTCGGCGATGCGCTCGAGCATCTGCTGCTCGCGGACCGTGAGCGGCGGGCTCTCGGGCAGCCGCTGGCGGCGCAGCTCGGCGGTGAGCTGCCGTCCCGCGGTCGGCGCCAGCACCAGCTCGCCGCGCATGATCCCGACGATCGCACGCCGGATCTCCGTGCTGCCGGCATCCTTGGCGCTTCCCGACGTTCACGTTGCCCGCCGGGATCGACCTGGACCAGCGCTGAGGCACGCGGCCTTCGGCCACGACTCGACGCCGCCTCCGGGCGGCGTCGAGGCCGAGGGTTCAGCCGACCTTCGTGAAGTGCCCCGCGAGTACGGTGGCTCGACCGGTGCAGGCGGCGCTGCCGTCGCTGACGCGGGTGAACGTCAGCTTCTTGCCGCTGAGCTTGAACGTGTAGGTCCCGCTCCCGGGGCAGGCGGCGGGGCCGCTCTCGTGGGCGAGCGTGAGCTTGCCGTGCGAGATGGTGTACTTGCCGTGGACGACGGCGGTGCCGTTGTCGCTCACCTTGTAGTTGCCGTGGCTGAACTTGATCGTCCACGTGCCCTTGAGCCGGCCGCCCAACGGCTTGGCGCCGATCTTCGTCTGGTAGGTGCCGCTCAGCGTTCCGGCTGCTGAGGCCACTGACGCCGCGGCCAGCATGGCGAGGAGCACGGCGACGACGGCGAAGCGCTTCATCTGCATTCGATCCCTTCGGGTTGAGCGACGAAGGGTGAGCCTACGGGCCTTAGGTGACGTCGCGCGCCGAGGGTCGCCGGCCGCGCAGCAGCAGCGTGAGGCCGACCGCGGCGAGGCCGAGGAGGCCGACCAGGGTCAGGATCCGCCCCAGCACGACCGGGAACGGGTGCGCGGCCGTCACGACGATGCGCGCGGCGCCGGGCTTGGCGTCGGAGTCGACCTGCAGGAACGCGTTGCCGAGCTGGTCGCGCGCGACGATCGAGGCGCCCTGCACCTTGATCAGCGGGTTGGACACCTTCAGGTTGCTCGCGACGTATTCGCCTGGCTGCGCGTCGACGACGGCGACGCCGCGGTCGTTGTGCTCGGCGTCGCGAGCGGAGAACAACGCGTACTCGTAGCGCTGCTGGGCCTGGAACTCGGGCACGTCGGAGTTGACGTAGTCGGCCATCCCCAGCCGCACGTCGTTGGTCAGATACGGCGCTGCGGTGTTCCACTGGGGACCGAAGGAGCCGGGCCCCCACGACTCGCGGAGTTGCGCCCCGACCTGCAGCAGGACGAGCACCAGGATCGGGAGCATGACCCAGCTCCAGCGGCGCACACCCGATCGCGAGCGGGCAAGCAGCGCCAGCGTGGCGATCAGCGCGCCGGCGACCGCGATGTTGATGTAGGACTCGAGGCGGTACGGCGCCTGGATCTGGTCGTAGGGGTGCGGCAGGCCGAGGATCCACGAGCTGTGGGTCATCAGCTGCCACATCGCGACCCCGGCGGCGAGCATGAGCACGGCCGTGCGCAGCCACTGCGACCGCCAGTGCGGGCGGACGAGCACCAGGCCGATGACGAGCCAGATGGCGGCGAGCAGGGGCAACTGCAGCGCGAGATGCGGCGAGCCCGGATCGGCGCGCGTCCGCGTCAGGGCCAGGATGTGCTGGGGTTCGACGTAGTACATCGACGTGAGCAGCAGGCCCCGGGCCATGTCGTAGTTGGTCCCGATCCACGTCTTGCCCTGATAGGCGATGGCCGGCACCATGAACCAGGCGTTGACCAGGCCCGCCGGGATGGCGACGGCCGCGATCCTCAGCAGCCCGCGGCGGTTGAACATCCTGCGGAAGGCCGGAACCAGCGCGAGGAACACCAGGCCCAGCACCGTCATCGCGGTGCTCGCCCAGGCCAGCGTGAGGCTGTGGCTGCCCGTGAAGAACAGGACGCCCACCGCCAGCGCCAGCGCCGGGAAGAACCTGAGCCGGTCCGCGCGCATGATCGAGAACCCCGCCGCGAGGACGAGCAGGAGCGCCGAGAACGCGGTGTTCTGGCCCCAGCTTCCCCAGACGTAGATCGAGGACAGGTACCACGGCGACGTGACGAAGACGATGCTCGGGATGTGGGCGGGCCACGCTCTGACCCCGGCCTGGCGTGCCATCCAGTAGAGGCCGCCGTAGGCCATCATGAACGCCCAGATCCATGATGCGACGTACGCCGCGTCGTGGCCGAGCACCAGCGCGACCGCGCCCGTGATCGTGTAGAGCGTCCCGCCGTAGAACGCGAAGTGCGGGTCAAAGACGCCCGTGCTGTTGTGGGCGAAGAACGACGGCAGGAGGTGCGCCTTCAGCGACCCCTCCTGATGCCAGACGTACCAGAGGTGCGCGAACCAGTCGTAGCCGACGAAGCCGCCTCCGCGGATCTCGCCGGCGCGACCGTCGATCATCGGATAGGTGCAGACGTAGATGACGACTGCGGCGAGCGTGAGGCCGCCGGCGACCGTGAACCAGGTCGAGGACAGCAGCGTCGACAACCGGCGCGTCCGCGCGGGTTCGCCGATGGTCGTGGGCGAGTCGGTGACGGTGGCGGACATCGTGCGACTTCGAGTCTCTCAGCGCTCACCAGAGCCGTTTGGCAGGTCTGAGACCATCGGTGCCATGAGCACCCACGTCGACACCGCCACCCTGCACCACTGGATCGACGGCGCGCCCGACGCTGCGGGCTCCGAGCGCTTCGGGGAGGTGACGGAGTCCGCTACCGGACAGGTCACGGCGCGGGTGCCGTTCGCCGGCGCGCAGACCGTCGATCGCGCGGTGCGATCGGCCGCCGCGGCCGCCGCCGCGTGGGGCCAGAGCTCGATCAGCCAGCGCAGCAAGGTGCTCTTCGCCTTCCGTGAGCTGATCCACGCCCACCGCGAGGAGCTCGCGGCGATCGTCACGCGCGAGCACGGCAAGGTGCTCGCCGACGCGCTGGGCGAGGTCCAGCGCGGCCTCGAGGTCGTCGAGTTCGCCTGCGGCGTGGGGGAGATCCTCAAGGGCGACATGACCCCCGGCGTCTCGCGTGGGGTCGACTCCTACACCTTGCGTCAGCCGGTCGGGGTGATGGCCGGCATCACGCCCTTCAACTTCCCGATCATGGTCCCAATGTGGATGCATCCGATCGCGATCGCCTGCGGCAACGCGTTCGTGCTCAAGCCGTCTGAGCAGGATCCGTCGGTCTCGCTGCGCGTCGCCGAGCTGTGGGCGCAGGCGGGCCTGCCGGACGGCGTCTTCACGGTGGTCAACGGCGACAAGGAGGCCGTCGACGCGCTGCTGACCCATCCGCAGGTCGATGCGGTCTCGTTTGTCGGCTCGACGCCGATCGCCCGCTACGTCCATGAGACCGGCAGCGCGCACGGCAAGCGCGTGCAGGCGCTCGGCGGCGCCAAGAACCACGCGGTCGTCCTGCCGGATGCCGACATGGAACTGGCCGCCGACGGCCTGGTCTCAGCCGGCTACGGCTCGGCTGGGCAACGCTGCATGGCGGTGTCGGTCGCCGTGGCGGTCGGTGACTGCGCCGATCCGCTGCTCGAGCAGATCCAGGAGCGGATCGCGGCGCTGAAGGTCGGCGACGGCACCGGCGCCGGCGTCGACATGGGGCCGTTGGTCAGCGAGCGCCATCGCGCCCGCGTGGCCGAGTACGTCGATGCCGGCGTCGCCGAAGGCGCGAAGCTGCTGGTCGACGGTCGCACGCTCACCGTCGAGGGTCGCGAGGGCGGCCACTTCCTCGGCCCGACGCTCTTTGACGACGTGCGCCCCGGTATGCGGATCTACGACGAGGAGATCTTCGGGCCGGTGCTCGTCGTCGTCCGGGCCGAGAGCTACCCCGAGGCGATCGCGCTGGTCAACGCCAACCCGTTTGGCAACGGCGCGGCGATCTTCACCAACGACGGCGGCGCCGCGCGCGCCTTCGAACAGGACGTCACCGCCGGCATGGTCGGCGTCAACGTCCCGATCCCGGTGCCGATGGCCTACCACTCCTTCGGCGGCTGGAAGGCCTCGCTCTTCGGCGACGTCCACATCCACGGCCCCGAGGGCGTGCGCTTCTGCACCCGCGCCAAGGTCGTCACGCGCCGCTGGGCGGATCCGTCGCACCGCGGCGTGGACCTGGGCTTCCCGACGGCGGGGTGAGGCGACCCCGCGCTATTTGCCGCGCTTCGCCTTGCCCGGCTTGAGCGTCACCGACGAGGTGTGGCGCACGGTCTTGTGGCCCTTGGCGGCCACCGAGACCGACACGGACACCTTGAGCTTCTTCCTGGCCTTGACCGCGGCGCGCATGAGCTTCATCCCCGCCTTGGTCAGCTTCACCTTGAACTTGTAGGTCCCGAGCTTGGCGAAGTTCTTCTTGAACGAGAAGAGCACGACCGGCTTGACCTTCTTCTTGGCCGCCGAGTCATAGCCGACCGGTGAGCCACCGCCGACGCCCTGGCCGTTGTAACCCGGGATGCCCGATGGGCTGGCGCTGCCCGAGCCGCTGTAGGCGCCCGGATAGGCGGGGTAGGTCAGCGGGATCTGCACGCTGAAGCCACCGTTGGCCAGCAGGCGCGCCATGTCGTCGCCCGTCAGGCCGCCGAGCAGGTGGCGGTCCAGTTCCGCGTAGGCCTCCTGTCCCTCAGCGGTCTTGACGGTGATCGTCTCGCCCTTGGAGGTCGTGAGCGTGAGCACGAGGCCGGGCGCCGTCGCCGTGGGGCCGGGCGTGCCGGGGGGATCCGTCGATGGCGAGCCGCCGCCGGTCCCGGTGCCGGTCGTGATGGTCCCGCCGCCTCCGCCGGGTACCGGCGCGCCGATCTCGGCGACGAACGCGCCCGAGTTCGCGGTGGTGTCCGCCGCGCCGACGGTCACCGGGAACGGCCCGCCCGCGCCGCCGGCGACGAGCACGTTGCCGTTGGGCGCCATCGCGGCGGCGTGGCCGCTGTCCTGGCCGTTGCCGCCGAGGTAGGTCGAGAAGACCAAGGAGCTGCCGTCGGCCGCGAGCTCGGACACGAACGCGTCCCCCGAGCCGCCCGCGTAGTAGTCCTGCGCGGCGTCGCCCGTGACCGGAAAGCCCTCCGCCGCCTCGCCGGTGACGTAGGCGTGACCCGCGCCGTCGACGGCGATCCCGTAGCCGTGATCGGTGTTCGAGCCGCCGAGCAGCGTTGCGTAGACGATGGCGCTCGCGCTCGGGTTGAGCTTGATCACGTAGGCGTCGTTGCCGCCGGGCGACGTGGTCTGCAGCGCGCCGGCCGTCGTCGGGAAGGGCGCCGTGCTGACCCCCGTGAGGTAGGCGTTGCCCGCCGCGTCGACGGCGATCGCCTCGCCGCTGTTGCTCGCCGTCGTGCCGCCGCCGAGGAAGGTCCGGTAGACCAGCGTGCCGCCGGAGGTGAACTTCTCCACGAACGAGTTGTTGGCGTACATCGGGCCTTGGAGGGTGGCCTGCACGACGCCGCTGGTCGTGGTCATCGCGGCCTGTGCGAGGCCGCCGACATAGACGTTGCCGCTGGGATCGATCGCGACGCCGTGGCCGACGGCGCCGGGCGTGCAGGCAAACCAGCTGAGCGCGGTGCCCGATGGCGAGATCTTGCCGGTCGCCAGGCCATCGCAGCCGTGGAAGTTGGGGAAGTTACCCGTGAAGTACGCCGAGCCGTCGGTGCCGACGGCGATGCCGTAGCTGCCGTCCTGGTCGGCGCCGCCGACCAGCGTCGAGTAGACCAGGCCCGTCCCGGACGGGTTGAGCTTGGCGACGAAGCCGTCGGCGTAGCCGGTGCCGTAGGCCGTCTGGAAGGCGCCAGCCGTGGTCGGGAAGGCGCCGGCGCCGCTGGGCGCGTTGGTCGTACCCGTGATGTAGGTGTTGCCCGCACCGTCGACGGCCAACCCATAGGCGTAGTCCTCGTGCGCGCTGCCGAGGTAGGTCGCGTACTGGACCGCGGTACCGCTCGGGTTGAGCTTCTCGACGAAGACGTCGTCGTAGCCGCCGCCGTAAGCGCTCTGGACGCTGCCGGCGGTCGTGGCCAGGTCGTCACCCTGCGCGGCGTTTCCGGCGATGTACACGTTGTTGGCGGCGTCGGCGCCGACGCCGGTGGCGATGCTCGAGTGACCGCCGCCGAAGGTCGAGAACGCGACCGAGGGATCGATGACCAGCGCCTTCGAGCGGTCATAGGAGCCGAGCGCCACGCGGATGTGACCGCGACCGACGACGAGCCGGCTCGCGACGGGCGTCTGGCCGGTGGTCCCGTCCTGGAAGGAGATCGGCGGCGCCATCCGCAGCGTCGCGCCGCCGCGGGCATGCACGATCGCCCCGCCGTGCCCGTCGCTGCGGACGCTCGTGGCGCCGGGAAGCGTGAGGTCGATCGTGCGCGGATCGGCATGGGCCGCGACGGCGAGGTCGTACTCCAGCGAGCCGTTGGTCCCGCGGAAGGCCAGGTCGATCCCCGGCCAGACACCGCGGTAGCGCACGCCGGCGAAGGTCGGCACGTCGCGCAGCCAGCGGGAGCGGTCGCCGACGAGGTAGCTCACACGGCCGGCGTGCGGGCCGACCGCGCGGGGCGTTCCGAGCGTGCCGCCCGTCGCCGCGAGCCGCACGTGGGAGAGGCGCCCTTGCGGCGAGGAGAGCGCGACGCGCACCTGGCCGCGCCCCAAGCCGACGGCAAAGCCGTCACCGTGGGCCAGGAAGTCGACGGAGCGCGGCGCCTGTCCGCGGTTGGCCTCGAAGCTCATCGCCAGCCGCGTGGGGCCCGCCGTCCGCGGAGCTGGGGCGGCGTGGCGTGGCGCCGAGGACGATCCACCGATCGCCACGGCGCACGCGCCGCCGACCGCGACGGTCGTCAGGGCGCCGAGCGCCGTCCATCCACTCATCCACCGCTGTGCGCTCACGCGGGCGATCATAGGTCCCGTTTTCCGTGCATTCGCTGCGCTTTGGGGCGGCGTACGCGGTCTTGCGTACCGAGATCGCACCCGCCCACCCGTCGCCTCCCGGGCGCTGACCTGCGAGCGTGGTGCCATGCCTCTGCACCACGCCTCGCCCGCGCCCCACGACGAGGACGCCGGCCTGGCGATCCGCCCGCAGTTCGCACCGGCGGGAGCGCCGGCGACGGTCCCCAAGCTGCGCCTGGGCGACCGCGAGCTGTCGCCCGAGGCGGCCTACCAGGTCGTCCACGACGAGCTGCTGCTCGACGGCCGCTCGCGGCTGAACCTGGCGACGTTCGTCACCACCTGGATGGAACCCCAGGCGCGCGTGCTGATCGACGAGTGCCTGGACAAGAACATGATCGACAAGGACGAGTATCCGCAGACCGCGGAGCTCGAGCGGCGCTGCGTCGCGATGCTCGCCGCGCTGTGGGGCGCCGAGGAGGCCAACGGCGACGCCACCGGCTGCTCGACCACCGGCTCCAGCGAGGCGTGCATGCTCGGCGGGCTGGCGCTGAAGTGGCGCTGGCGCGAGCGCCGCCGCACGGCAGGCCTGGCGACCGACCGCCCCAACTTGGTCATGGGCGCCAACGTCCAGGTCTGCTGGGAGAAGTTCTGCCGCTACTGGGACGTCGAGCCGCGGCTGGTGCCGGTCAGCGCGGACGCGACCCACCTGACGCCGGAGGGTGCGGTCGCCCAGTGCGACGAGAACACGATCGGCGTCGTGGCGATCCTCGGCTCGACCTTTGACGGCAGCTACGAGCCGGTGGCCGAGATCGCCGCCGCGCTCGATGCGCTGCAGGCCGAGACCGGCCTCGACGTGCCGCTGCACGTCGACGCCGCGTCGGGTGGCTTCATCGCACCGTTCCTCGACCCCGAGCTGGTCTGGGACTTCCGCCTGGCACGCGTGCAGTCGATCAACGCCTCGGGCCACAAGTACGGGCTGGTCTACCCGGGCGTCGGCTGGGCCATCTGGCGCGACAAGGCCGCGCTGCCGCAGGACCTCATCTTCGACGTCGACTACCTCGGCGGCCGGATGCCGACCTTCGCGCTGAACTTCTCCCGTGGCGGTGCGCAGGTCGCTGCGCAGTACTACAACCTGATCCGGCTCGGTCACGAGGGGTATCGCCGCGTGCAGCAGGCCTCGCGCGACACGGCGCTCTGGCTCTCCGGCGAGATCGCCAAGGTGGGGGACTACCGGTTGATCAGCGACGGCGGCGAGCTGCCCGTCTTCGCCTTTGCCCTCGCCTCCGAGGACGAGGGCTTCAGCGTCTACGACGTCTCCGAGAAGCTGCGCGCGCGAGGGTGGATCGTCCCCGCCTACCCGATGCCACCAGGCATCGAGGAGCTCGCCGTGCTCCGCGTCTGCGTCCGCAACGGCTTCTCGCGCGACCTCGCATCGATCTTCCTCGCCGATCTGCAGCACGCCACCGCGCATCTGCGCCATCGCGCGGACGGCCCGCCGCCGGATGAGGTGCGTGCGTCGTTTCATCACTGAGCATGCGGAATATGTGCGACGATGCTGTTTCCGTGGCCGACCGCAAGCACATCATTCTCGACGCGGCCATCAGCGTCATCGCGCGCAAGGGCTTGGGCGGCTTGCGGGTCGAGGAGGTCGCCGAGCGGGCCGGCGTCGCGGTCTCGTTGCTCTATTACCACTTCGACAATCGGCGCGGCCTCGTTCGCGCCACGCTCGAGCACGCCAACGAGCGCGCTGCGCAGACGATCAAGGACCTGAGCGCCGACCAGCGCACGGGCGCCGAGCTCATCATCACCATGTTGCTCGCCGAACTGGAAGACCCGGCGCAGGCCCGCGAGCTCTCGGTGCTGTGGAGCGAGGTGATGGCCTCGGCGTTCTTTGACCCGAGCCTGCGCGATCAGTTGGCCGAGGCCAGCGATCGCTGGGCCGCACTGGTCGCCGACGCGGTGTGGCGCGGCCAGGAGGACGGGTCGATCGGGGCGTTGACGGCGCCGGCGGATCTCGCCGCCCTGCTGACGTCCATGGTCGACGGCCTCAGCGCGCGCTGGCTCGCCGGCCTGATCACGCGCGAGCGGGCGCGGGAGCTGCTGGCGATGAGCGTCATGTCGATGCTGGGCATCCACCATGCCACCGTCTCCCGGCCATGAGTGGCGCCACGGCGGTCCGCGCGGTGGTCCAGGGCAAGGTCCAGGGCGTCGCGTTCCGTGACGCCGCCGTCCGGCGCGCCCGTGCGCTCGGGGTGCTCGGCTGGGTGCGCAACGACGACGACGGCACCGTGGCGGTCCACGCCGAGGGTCCGCCCGACGCGCTCGACGCCTTCACCGCGTGGCTGCACGAGGGGCCGGCGGCGGCGCGGGTGGACGGCGTTGCGATCGCCCCGGTCAAGGTCGAGGGCCACGAGCAGTTCGCGATGCGCGGTGTGAGCGCCGGCGTCTTCGTCGTCCAGGAGCACCAGGCGACCGCCCACCACTACGACCTGCGGCTGGAGGTCGACGGCATGATGCGCTCGTGGGCGGTCCCGAAGGGCCCGTCGATGGATCCCGCGGTCAAGCGCCTGGCGGTCCAGGTCGAAGACCACGGGCTCTCGCACAACGACTTCGAGGGATCGCTGGGCGACGGTGGCGTGATCATCTGGGACCGCGGCAGCTATGAGCAGGGCGGCCGGGTGCCCTGGCCCGAGGCCATCGAGCGCGGCCACGCCGTCTTCGTCTTGCACGGCGAGAAGCTCCGCGGCGGCTTCGCGTTGCAGCGCACCGGCCCACCAGACGCCGCCAAGCCGCAGTGGCTGCTGATCAAGCGTCGTGATGATGATGCGCAGCCCGGCTCCGACGTGACCGCTGAGCAGCCGCGCTCGGTGGCCAGCGGTCGCACGCTGGGAGAATCGCTGGGTCGTCCGGCCTCGAAGCGCGCGTAGAGTTGCGGTCATGAGCACCGTTGAAGCCATCGTCACCGGCGTCGACTTCGTGTCGATGCCCACGCAGGACATCGAGCGCGCCGTCGCCTTCTACGGTGAGACCCTCGGCCTGGAGCGCTCGGCGTACGTGCCGGAGCGCAACTACGCCGAGTTCGAGACCGGGACGGTGACGATCAGCGTCGTCGACCCGGTGAAGATGGGCATCGGCGCGTTCGCGCCGAACACCAGCATGCTCGCGCTCCGCGTCGAGGACGTCGCCCAGGCGCGTGCCGCGCTCGAGGCGCGCGGCGTGAGCTTCGGCGGCGACACCTTCGACACCGGCGTCTGCCACATGGGCTTCTTCGCCGACCCCGACGGCAATCCGCTGCTGCTGCACCACCGCTACGCGCCGCGGGTGCCGGAGGGCTGAGCGCCCGGCGGCGCGCGGACGCTCAGCGCCCGCGGAGCGCGCGGTCTTGCGCGTCGACTGCGCCAAGCTGCTCTTCGCCGAGCAGCGTCGGCGTGCCGAAGACGTGCGCGTGCCAGAAGACCGACGCGAGCCACTCGAGCTGGCGGGCCTGCTCGACGGCGCGATCGAGCGTCGTCGCGGTGACGACCGCGCCGTGGTTGGCCATCAGCGCGGCGGACCGGCCGGCCAGCGCGGCGGCGACACCTTCGGCCAGTTCGACCGAGCCGTAGGTCGCATAGGGCGCGACGCGCACCGGCCCGCCGAACTCGGTCGTGACGTAGTGGATCGGCGGGATCTCGTCGACGAGCGTCGAGAGCACGGTCGCGAAGTGCGAGTGGGTGTGGACGATGGCTTGGGCCTCCGGTGCCGCCGCGTAGACGGCGAGGTGCAGGGGGAGCTCGGACGAGGGCAGCGAGCTGCGCGCATGGTCGGGCGACACACGGCCATCGGCGAGCGCGGCGCAGACGCAGTCGGCGGGGTCGATGGCGTTGAGCCGACTGCCGCGCGGCGTGATCAGCAGATGCTCGCCGCGGCGGATGCCGAGGTTGCCCGAGGCACCGACGACCAGGCCGCTGCCGGCGACGTCACGTGCGGCCTCGACGAGCGCGACGCGGTCGGCGAGGGTGAACGGGTCGGGCATCACGGGATCCTCGCACGCGCGCGCGTCGATGCTGAGGTACGCACAACCGCGTACCGCAAGCCGAGCGGGCCCCGTGCGAGGCTCCGGGAAGTGGTAGGTACTGGCCATGCGACGGAGCGCGTGGTTGGTCCTAGCCCTGGCGATGCTGGTCTGGGCGCCGGGTGCTGTGGCCGCAGCACCCGCCACGCCGGAGTACTTCACCTTCCCGGCGGGCTACGGCGTCGACGACTGGGGGGTGACCTCCGACGGCGCGGGCAACGTCTGGTTCACGGCGAAGGGGCCGACGCACGCCTCGACCGCCAGCTCGACCCAGCCGACACCGTCGCTCGGGCGGCTGATCCCCGCGCAGGCCTCGCCGGGGACCAGCGACGGCATCGCCTTCTTCCCGCTGCCCGATCCGGACTCGGTCAACTGCTGCGCCAACCAGGCGCGGGGCGTCACCTTCAACCCGGTCGACGGCAAGCTCTACTACGTCCGCGACGACGGCGGCATCGGCTCGGCGCTGCCCTCCGCGCTCGTCGCCGGGACGACCAACGGCTTCAGCTCGGTGACGCTCCCGGGCAACGTGGACCTCTGGGACATCGCGCCCTCGCCCGCGGGCGGCGCGTGGTTCACCGAGCACAGCTCGAGCAACGTCAGCCCGACCTTCTACGGCGATCGCATCGGCTACTACAACGGCAGCGTCACCGAGGGCCCGAACATCGCGGCTCAGGACGGCGCCTCCGCGCTCAGCCCCACGCGCTTTCCCGCCGACCCGTCCGGCATCGGCGTCGATGCTGCAGGCCGGCCGTGGTTCGTCGAGGAGAACCCCGGCAACCCCGGGTACCGCATCGGGACCTACGGTGGCAACGGTCAGCACTACGACGAGTACCAGGTCAGCCCGTGCGAGGCCGTCTCGCCGTGCTCGGGCTCCTACACCGGCCAGGGCCTGACCGATCTCGCGATCGCCCCCGACGGCGGCGTCTGGTTCACCAACTACCTCAACAAGAAGTTCGGGCGCTTCGACCCTGGCAGTCATCAGATGGTGCAGTACACGCTGCCCTCGATCGACCCGACGCTGGCGGGCGGTCAGCCCTGGCACATCACGGCCGCGCCCGACGGCACGCTGTGGATGACCGTCCGGCCGTCGTCCTATGCCGGTCCCGGCAACGCGATCGTCCGGATCGTGCCGAGCGCCACGCCGACCGCGACCGTCACCCATCTCACGACCGACGCGTTCGCGCTGGGCATCGGCGCCGACAACGCGGGCAACATCTGGTTCGGCACCACCGACAACAAGCTGGGCCGCCTGGCCGGCGTGGTGGGCGCGACGCCCCCGCCGCCGGCCGATCCGGGGACGGGTGGTGGCGGCGGCACGACGCCCGCCGCGCCCACGCCCGCCGCGCCCGTCAACCCGCCCACGACGCCGCCGGTCGTCCTCAAGCCGGCGACCGTCGGCACCTCCAGCCTCACGCCGCCGCAGACCGACAACGGCGCGATCAACACCAACCAGATCTGCGTCGGTCCGCCCGAGGCGCGCTGCTCGCTCGTCTACCTGATCAAGGAGCACGAGTACGTCACGGGCTTCCCGTCGTCGGTCAACAAGAAGCGCAAGAAGCACCAGCCGCGCGTGCTGGGGACCAAGACCGTGACGCTGCATGGCGGGCAGAAGGCCAAGGTCACCGTCAAGCTCAACAAGCTGGGCAAGCGGATCCTCAAGGGCAAGCACAAGCTCAAGATCGACTTCAGCGCTACGCAGAAGCTCGCCAACGGCAAGACCAAGACCGTCACCAAGAAGACCCTCACCCTCCGGAGCAAGTGAACCCCATGACCCGTCGTGCCCTCGTCCTCGCCCTGCTGACCGCGTTCGCGCTGCTGGTCCCCGCCGTCGCCCTGGCGGGCGTCAAGCGCGGGTACTACATCGAGGTCTTCAGCCAGACCTACATCCAGACCAACAAGGCCGCGACGTCGATCAAGTCCTTCAGCTTCCCGTGCATGGTGAACGGCACCCAGCAGGGCGGCAGCAACATCACCAAAGGCCTCAAGCTCTCCTCGACCGGCGCGTTCTCCTACAGCGGCAAGACGACGCTGCGCAGCTCCAGCAACTCGGTGATCTCGGTCAAGATCACCGGCAAGTACGTCAACGGCAAGCTGAAGGGCACCATCAAGTACCTGACCGACGGCGTCGCCTGCGCCGACCGCAGCTACTCGGCCAAGTACTACGGCGTGAACCCGCAGGGCTGACATAGTCGGAGGCATGGACCTCCAGCTGCAGGACAAGGTCGCGGTCGTCACCGGCGCCGGCAAGGGCATCGGCCTGGCCATCACGAAGATGCTGGTCGACGAGGGTGCTTTTGTCGTGGCAGCCTCGCGCACGACAGACACCCTGGAGGGCTTGGAGCGCGTGACGCCGGTCGCGATCGACCTGATCGCGCCCGATGCGCCGGGTCGGCTGATCGCCGCGGCCGTCGAGGCCCACGGCCGCGTTGACATCCTGGTCAACAACGTTGGCGCAGTCCGCCTGCGGCTCGAGGGCTTCCTCGGCACCAGCGACGAGGAGTTCGAGTGGTCGCTGCAGATGAACTTCCTGACGGCGGTGCGCGCGACGCGCGCGGCGCTGGGGCCGATGCTCGACCAGGGCCGCGGCACGATCGTCAACACCGCGTCGGTCAACGCGTTCTACGAGCCCGACGCGGGCGTCATCGACTACGGCGCGGCGAAGGCGGCGCTGGTCAACTTCTCCAAGTCGATCGCCCAGGAGTTCGGCCCCAAGGGCATCCGCATCAACTCGGTCTCGCCCGGCCCGGTCGCGACGGACCTGTGGCTGGGGGAGGGCGGGGTGGCCGACACCGTGGCCAAGGCCAGCGGCACCGACATCGCCTCGGCGCGCGAGCAGATCGTCGCGGGCATGGGCGGCTTCCCGACCGGCCGCTTCACGACGCCTGAGGAGGTCGCGACGCTCGTCGTCATGCTCGCCTCCGAGCGCACCGCCAACGTGACGGGCTCGGAGTACGTGATCGACGGCGGGCTGATCAAGACGACCTGACCGCGGCCTCCAGGTTTCGGTCTGAGCCGCAGACGGGTATCCGGGCGCCGCAGGGTCAACGGTCGGAGGGAGCTGTCCCATGCGGTCCAAGGCGGTCGCGGCGCTCGTCGCGCTGTTGGTGCTCGTCCCCGCTGCCTCGGCGGCGGCCGGGGGTGGTCACGGCGGCGGTGGCGGCGGTGGCGATCAGCAGCAGTTGCGCCAGTACGCGCAGCGCACCTGGGCCTCTATGGCGGCGATGACCGATCCCGGGTCCGGCCTTCCGGCCGACATCCTCAACGCCGACGGCTCGACCAGCGTGCAGACGTCGACGACGAACATCGGCGCCTACATGTGGAGCGCGGTCGCCGCCCGGCGGCTGGGGATCATCGACCGGCGCGAGCTGACCGCGCGCTTGACCAAGACGATCACCACCCTGGAGGGGATGGAGCGCTTCGGCGACACCGGCCAGTTCTACAACTGGTACGACCACAGGACCGGCGCCAAGCTCACGGCCTGGCCGCCGGCCCCGACCGACGAGTTCCACCCCATCTTGAGCTCGGTCGACAACGGCTGGCTCGCGGTCGGCCTGCGGATCGTGCAGCGCTCGGTTCCGGAGCTGTCGCAGCGCGCCGGCGCGCTCTATGACGCGATGAACTTCGGCTTCTACTACCGGCCGGACGTCAACCGCGTGCTCTTCCATTACCGGCCCGATGATCCGGCCGCGTCGCCTTGTTGCTACGACACGCTGGTCAGCGAGAGTCGGATTGTCGATTACCTCGGGATCAGCAAGGGGCAACTGCCGCAGAAGGAGTACTACGGCCGGGTGCGCACCTTCCCCGAGACCTGCGACGGCGCGTTTCAGGAGGCGCGTCCGACCGGGGTGACCCGCACGTACTTCGGCGTGCCGGTCTACGAAGGAGTGTATGACTACAACAACACGACGCTCGTGCCGTCGTGGGGCGGCAGCATGTTCGAGGCGTTGATGCCCGATCTCTTCGTGCCCGAGGAGCGCTGGGCGCCGGCCAGCTGGGGGACCAACCATCCGCGGACGGTGGCGGCGCAGATTCATCATGGTCTGGTCGAGGCGGGCTATGGGTATTGGGGCTTCTCGCCGTCCAACACGCCGGAGGGCGGCTATGGGGCCTACGGGGTCGACGCGGTGGGGATGGACCCGAACGGCAACCCGTCCAACGAGGACCGCACGCTGGTCGACCACGGCTTCCCGGGGTGCCCGGACGCCAATCGTCCTGCGGTCCCGGACCCGCCGCCGTCGGCGTACACCAACGGTGTCGTCACGCCGCACGCGGCGTTCTTGGGGTTGCGGTTTGCGCCGCGCGCAGCGATCGACGACCTCGGCCGCCTCGCCCGCAACTTCCCGGACATGTACGGACCGTGGGGCTTCCGCGACAGCGTCAACGTGCAGACCGGCGTCGTGTCGGGCTCGTACCTGTCACTGGACCAGGGCATGATCATGGCCTCGCTCGGCAATGCGCTGGGCGGGGACGTGCTGCGGGATGCGTTCGCGGGTCGGGAGGAGGAGCGGGCGCTGCGGCCGGTCATTGGGATCGAGCGCTTCGGTGGCTGAGCCGCGGGGCGGGTCCCGCAGGGCGACCGCTGCCCTCGGTCGCTGCGGTGCGCTCCGGACTCTGTCGCAGGTTCGTCACGGTCCCGGGCACGTTGACCGGGACATTTCCGGTCACGTGCCCGGCTTTCGGGAGGCCTAGGTGCTTCGGACCTTGATGGCCTTGGCGTAGGCGCCGAAGAGGCGGTCCAGCGCCTGGGCCGCGAGGCGGTCGACGGTGATCTCGGCGAGGAGGTCGGGGTCGATGGGCTTGTCGACGGGCAGTCCGTCGAGGCGGTCGTTGTTGCAGCGGGCCAGGTCGTAACGACGATGGCGCAACTGCTCGATCAGATCGTCGGTGAGCGGAACCTCGAAGGTCGTCGCGTCGGCGTCGACCTTGTCGGGGTCCCAGCCGACCGCGGTGATGAGTGCTGTTGCGTCGCAGAAGCGCATCGCCAGCACGTATTGGGCTTCGGGGCCGTAGAGGAGGAAGTCCTCGAAGAGCTCGTGGCCGAGGTCCATGACCGTCTTGGCCTGGAGGCGGAGGACGTCGGCGGTCTCGCGATCGACGACGACCGTCGTGCGAGCGTGGGTACGCTGCGGGGTACTCATGGGAGGTACTACTCCTTTGGGTCATGCCCCCGGGCCGTTACAGCGGTCGCGGGGGTCTTGATTTGGTTGGAGGCGGAGCCTAGCTGGCCGGTCGGACGGAATTGGTCAGGTGCGCACTATTGGTGCAACGTCGCAATCCCGTTACATACCGACCACACCAACAACTCTGGGTGCCGACGTTTGGGTGCCCAGTGCAGGCGGGGTCGCGGCTCGCGGCGTGGGCCTGTCGTCCGCTTCGGCCCGTGCTCGGACGTCCGCGCGAGCGGTCCGGGTCGTCTCACCCTCATATGCAAGGGCCAGGCGCCCCGGAACGATCCGGGGCGCCTCACGGTGAACTATTCACCATGAAACGCCCCGCATCTCCCGCGCCCCGGCGCCCGCGGACAACAGACCAACGCCGCGAGCCACCGACCCCGCTCACTCCCCTCGATGCCAAACAGACCACGCCGCGAACCCCGACCAACGTCCGCACGGAACACCACCGACAACACGCGCCACCCAAGCGCCGCAACACCAGCGCACGCCTCGCGACCAACGCCCCACGACGTCAGTCTCAGGCGGTCCGCCACCCGAGCCGAATCACACGCTCACCGCGCCCGATTCACCTCATCCGCCACCTCCATCAGCGCCCCCTGCTCATAGAAATCCGTGGCGATCAGCGACACCGGCATCCCACGCGCCTTCTCACATTCCGCTATCCGCTTGCGCAGGAACGCGCGCGTCAGGATCGCCCCGTTGGCACTCGCCGGCGGCGGGAAGCGGTCGATCCAGTGGTTGAGCATCAAGAACGGGCTGCTCGCGGTGCCGCGGTAGCGCTTGCACTGCAGCTGTCCCGGCTGCTGGGCGCCCAGGGGCGTGTCCTGGATCCAACTGAACGCGTCGTTGAGCCAGGGGACCGTGCCGCTCGGCGTCTTCTCGGTGAAGACCACGAGGCGGTGACCGCTGGCGATGAGCTCGCCAAGCGTCGGCAGCGGCTGGTCGTGGCGCAGCGTCGCCGCGTACTGCGCCGTGTCGGTCTCGTCGAAGGACCGCTGCAGGTCGGCGTCGGTCACGTAGGACTCGAGGATCAACACCAACACGGTCGACGGGTTGGCGCGCAGATAGGTGCGCATCGTCTTCAACGTGTCGGTGAAGCGCGTGGCGCCGAGCTCGCAGACCGTGTGGCAGAGCCAGACCTCGCGCGGCCCGCGCGCGTTGCCCGACCTGCTGAGCGAGACGCCGAGGCGGTCCAGCGCGGCGATCGCCGCCGGACTCAGCTCGCGCGCGACCTTGTTGGCGTCGCGGTTCTCATCGTCGAAGTCGGTCTGGACGCGGCCGCCGCGGAGCGTCCGGCCGTAGTGCGGGTCCAACAGGAACAGGCGGATGCCGTCGGTCAGCTGGCGTCCCACCGAGCGGCGCTGGTTGGGCAGCGACCAGCCGGCGACGTCGGCGGCCGCCATCGCGTTGTGGGTTCCGGGGAAGAGGACCTCGTTGAGGCGGCGGTTGCAGAGCTGCGGCAGACCGTTGCAGCCTGCGGTCGGGGTGATGGCTGCACGCACCGGGCTGTCGTCGTGCAGGACAAGCGCGGCGGCGCCGGAGGCGGCGAGCACGGTGATCAGCGCGGTCGCGGCCGCGACCGCGACGCGACGGCGGACCGCACGCGACGGCGTGGCGGTGCCCTGTGGGGCGGCCGAGGGCGATCGCCCGAGCGCGGTCAGCAGCTCCGTGCTCCCCACCAGGACAAGCCCGGCGCCCAACATGTAGGCAATGGCCCGCAGCGCCAGGCTCGGGAAGAGGAGGACGGCGACGCCGAGCACGCCGATCGCCGCGCCGCGCAGCCCCAGTGCCCACGGCGTCTCCGGTCGCCGGGCGAGCTGCTCGAGCCGGCGCCGCACGGCGCCAGGGTCGAGCGCCGAGAGGATGCCGGCGGCCAGCAGGAAGCCGACGACCGCCCCGATCAGCAGCAGGCCGGCGAGGTCGCCGAGGAACGCGTCCCAGACGCCGCCGACCGCGGCACGTACATCGTCGGTCGGGATCTCGTTGGTGCCGTCGACCGACCCGATGACGATGGTGCGCGCGGTCGACAGCGCGATTGCGGCAACGGTCGCCACGACGCCGACCGTCAGGCCGTAGCGGGCCAGCGCGCGGCCGCGGTCGCTTGCGGTGACCAGCGCGCTGATGAGCAGGACCAGGGCGAGCGCCGGCAGGAGGATCGACCAGTGCCGCAGACGGTCGGCGGCGTTGAGCGTGTCGTCGGCGAAGGGCCGCTCGCGGAGGTCGATGAGCGTCGCGTCGGCGTGCTCGGGCAGCCTGGCGGCGACGTTCGGCGCAAGGCTGCGCACCCCGGAGAGCACGACGGTGCCGGTGTCAGCGAGGTTGAGGACGAACGCGTCGCCGCGATCGAAGAGCACATGATGGCCTTGGAGCGCGGCGGTCCGCACGATCGAGCGAAACGGCCCGGTGCCGACGACCGTCTGCACCACGCTCTCGAGCAATGGACGCGCCGACAGGAGGTCTGGTTGGCCACGCTCCAGGACACCGACAACGACCTGGCGTGCCACGACCTGCCGGACGGCCGGCTCCTCGAGCGCCGTGACCGCACGATCGGCAAACGCATCCCGGTCGGCAATCTCCGCCCGCAGATACACGGCGAAGATCGCAGCCACCGTCGCGAGCGCCGCAAGCAGCGACAGGACCACAGAGACGAGATCCCGGCCGGACCAGCGCATGGCGCAGACCCTACTGCGCCGCAGCCGACGCGCCGTGTTGGTCAGGCCGGAACAGAGACCGACGACGCGAAGACGGTCTCGCCGACCGTGTTGCCGTCGTCATCCTGCGCGATGAGGAAGACCTCGCCGGCCGACTCTGGTTCGGCTTGGGCGATCCCTGCGAGGCAGTCGAGAGCAGCAGCGCGATCATTGAACGCGTCGACGAGGTTCCCGGTGCTGTCGAAGATGGAGTAGGTCATCGCTTGCAGTGCCAAGGGTAGAGGTCAGTCGCTGACATCACCGTTACGGCGGCGGCGAACGAACGCTCGTCGTTTTGTGAGGTGCATAGCGTTACGAGACGACGAGCATCGTCGAGCAGGCAGGACGCGGCGCCTATGCGGCGCCCGGAACCGCGATGGCCGCGCGCTCCAGCGCGGCCGCGAACTGGTGCACGTCGTCCTCGGTCGTGTCCCAGGAGCACATCCAGCGGACCTCGCTGGTGGCCTCGTTCCAGGTGTAAAAGGGGAAGTCGGGGCGGACGGCGTCGGCGAGCTCCCGGGGGAGGGTCGCGAAGAGGGCGTTGGCTTGCGGCGGGCGCGTGACCCGGATGCCCGGGATCCCGGCGACGCGCTGTGCGAGCAGCAAGGCCATGGTGTTGGCGTGAGACGCCGAGCGGCTCCAGAGGTCGCCCTCGAGCATCGCGACGACCTGCGCCGAGAGGAAGCGCATCTTGGAGGACAACTGCGCATGCTGCTTGCGCATCCAGGCGAAGCCCTCGGGTGCGGGATCGCGCAGGAAGATGGTGGCCTCGACGCCGAGCGCGCCGTTCTTGGTCAACCCGAAGGAGACGGCGTCGGCGCCGATGGCGGTGGTGATGTCGCCCAGGGAGGACCCCAAAGCGACCGCCGCGTTAGCCAGGCGCGAGCCGTCGATGTGCAACAACAAGCCGTTGGCGTGGGCGACGTCGGCCAGGGCACGGAGCTCGTCGACCGCGTACACCGTGCCCAACTCGGTGGTGTTGGCCACCGAGATCACCCGCACCTGCGGCGCATGCTCATCGCCCTGGCGCGCGAGCAGCGGCTCGATCTGCGCTGGCGACAGCTTCCCGTCGGGCGTCGGCAGCGTCAGCAGCTTCACGCCGGCCATCCGCTCGGGCGCGGCCGCCTCATCGACGTGCAGGTGCGAGGTCTCAGGCGTGACCACGCACTCCCAGGACCGCGTCAGCGCGCCGAGCGACAGAACGTTGGCGGCGGTGCCGTTGAAGACCAGCCACGGTTGGGCGTGCTCACCGAAGTGCGCCCGGATCAGCTCGGTCGCGCGGGCCGTCCATGGATCGGCACCGTAGGAGACGGCGTGGTCGGCGTTGGCCTCCGCGATCGCCGCCAGGACCTCGGGGTGGGCACCGGCGTAGTTGTCGGAGGCGAACGCGCGCATGCGCTCCAGCCTAGGACGTGTGCAGGCTCAGCCGCTGCCCGTTCATCTTGCGCGCCGCATCGGAGCACAGGTAGACGAGCGCGTCGGCGATCTCGTCCACGTCGGTGAACGTCTTATAGGCCTTGTCCGGGTTCTCCGCGCGCATCTGCGGCGTGACGATCGCCTGGACGACCGCGACGTTCGCGGTGCCCTCGGTGTCGGCCAGCTCGGCGGCGAAGGTGAGCGTCCAGGCCTCGGCCGCGGCCTTGGTGGCCGCGTAGGCGCCGTTGCCGGCGACCGGCTTGCCGGCCACCGAGGAGGAGACCAGCGCGAAGCGCCCGCGCGAGCCGGCGGCCTTCAGCAGCGGCGCGAACGCGCGCGTCGTGTGCACGACGCTGTGGAAGAGCAGCGACTCCAGGAAGTCGAGGTCCTCCAAGTTGGTGTCCTCGATCGTCTGGCCGCCGCGCCAGCCGCCGACGAGGTGTAGAAGGCCGTCGACCTCGCCGAGTGCGTCGGCCCAGGCCTGCGCGCCCTCGGCGGTGATGAGATCGGCCGCGCGAGCGTCGCCGGTGATGTCGCGCACGACGTCGAGGTGGCCGTCGGTGCGGTCGGCCGCGGCAACCCAGGCGCCGGCGTCGGCCAGCGCGCGGACGACCGTCGGGCCGAGGCCGCCACCGGCGCCGGCGACCGCGATGCGGCGGCGGGCCAGGACACCCTCGGAGGTCATACGGCCACCGCGGCGGCCGGGGTGGCGCCGGTGGGCCGCGCGATCACGGGCTCCAGCTTCTGCTTGAGCGAGGTGTAGAACATGGAGAGGGGAAACTCATCTGGGTTGACGTCGTCGATGTAGCTGCGCGGATCCTCGACATCTGGGTAAGCCCGCACGGCCGCCGCCCACGTCGAGCCCGACGTCGCCGGCACGTAGCGCGCGACGAGATCATGCGCCGCGCCCCACTGCGCGAGCTTGGAGCGGTCGATGCCCTCGCGGTAGAGCGTCTCGACCTCGGCGCGCAGGCCTGCGACGCCTTCGGCGAGGCGGTCCCATTCGATGGTGAGGCGGTTGTCGGTCCAGTGCACGAAGCCGTGGCGATGCAGGTAGGCGAAGAGCAACTGCCCGCCGAGGCCATCGTAGTTGCGCACGCGGCTGCCCGTCACCGGGAAGCGGAAGATGCGGTCAAAGAGGATCGCGTACTGCACGTTGCGCGCGAAGGCCATGCCCTCGGCCTCGAGCTTGACGGCCTCGCTAAAGGCGGTCAGGTCGCAGCGCAGCTCTTCCAGCGAGTACATCCAGTACGGCATGCGCTGGCGGATCATGAAGGGGTCGAACGGCAGATCGCCGCGGCTGTGGGCGCGGTCGTGGATGAGGTCCCACATGGCGTAGGCGTCGATCGACAGCCGCTCGGAGGTGATCAGCGCAGCGGCGTCGGGCGGGAGGTTGACGCCGACGGTGTCGGCCGCGGCGCCGACGGTCCGGCGGAAGCGCTCGGACTCGCGGTCGCAGAAGATCGCGCCGAAGTGGTTCACCTCGGGCTTGACGGCGACGCTGACCGTCTCGGGGAAGAGGACCGCGCACTCGGAGTCATAGCCCGCGGTGTGATCGGTCAGCGTGACCGGGACGAACTTGGCGTTGTCATAGCGGTCGCCTTCGAGCTCGGCGAGCCAGTCCGGCCACGGCACGGCGACCAGCAGCGCCTCGAAGCGCCTGTCGCGCGAGCCGTTCTGGGTGTACATGGGGAAGAGCACGAGGTGCTCGATCCCGTCGGCGCGGTGGCGCTCCGGGCGGAAGAGCTCCAGTGAGGCGCCGAAGTCCGGCTTGGGGAAGTCGGCGGAAGCCCAGGCGCGGAGGTCGGTGACCGCCGCGGTCAGGTAGTCGGCTTGGTGGGCAAAGCGCGGCGCGAGCGCTTCGACCGCGCCGGCCATCGTCTCCACGTGCGCGCGAGCAGCGCCCTCGTCCTGCGCGGCAAGGTCGACCGAGCCGTCGGCCTCCTGCAGGACGCGCAAGGCGTCGGTGGCGTCGCGCAGCGTCGCCCACGCCAGGTCGGCCACGGCCTCCGAGCCGCTGTCGCCGGCGGCCCGCGCGAAGGCGGGCGCGGCGGCCCAGCCGACGAGGTTGGCCCACAGCGCCTCGTGACCGAGGTCGCCGAGGCAGTCGTCGCCGAAGAGGTCGGAGTCGGCGAGTGCCACGACACGGCCCGCGCTGTGGCGGACGGCCACGGCCAGCGCTGCGCCGGGCGTCGAGGCGCTCGGCGCGGTGCGCGCGAGCACCTGCACGTCGGTGCGGGCGGCGACCGTCAGCGTGCCGGCGCGATAGAAACAGACGTCAGTCACGCCGGCCAGGAGATCACCGGCCGCGCCGCGCTCGCTTCGCCCCAACTGCGCGCGCACCCATGACGGCGTCGCGTTGAGGTTGCGCTCGTAGTCCTGGACGGTGTCGTGCTCGATCGTGATGTCGAAGCGGGCGAGCAGCATGTTGAGGTTGTTGCCGTACTTGTCCTGTTCGCTCTCGCCGAGGACGATGAGCCCGCCGCCGGCGGTGACGAAGGCCTCCAGCGCGTCGAGCTCGGCGTTGGTGAGGACCGGCGAGCCCGTGCCGGTCGTCGCCTCCCACTTGGGCTCGCTGGGGTGGGCGAGGACGACGACATCGGTGCCGTCGAGGGCCGCCGCGTCGAGCGCGCCTGCGGTATGTGTGTCGACCGCGACCCTCCGTGCACGGAGGGTGTCAGCCGCGCGCGCGTACGAGACGTCGGCGGG
>NZ_DASYJG010000027.1:0-72198 GCF_035996765.1 Baekduia sp. | reverse complement strand
CGGAGATCCGGCCGCTCGGCGCGCCCGCGAATCAAGCGGTGGTGCTGGCCTCGCCGTCGAGTGACTCCTGCGCCCGGCTGAGGTCGAGGTGATCGAGCTTCAGCCGGAGGTCGTGCGAGTTCGTGGCGGTCGCGAGCGCGTCGCGTCGCGTCACGATTCCCTGCTCATAGAGGTTGCGCAGCGCCTGGTCGAAGGTCTGCATCCCGTAGAACTCGCCGTCCGCGATGATCTCGTCGAGCTCGTGGGTCGCCTCGCCGTCGGCGATCTTGTCGAACACGCGGCCGGTGTTGACCAGCACCTCCATCGCGGGGATGCGGCCCTGATGGTCCGAGCGCTCGATGAGGCGCTGCGAGATGATCCCCTTCAGGGACGTCGCCACCGACATGCGGACCTGCTGCTGCTGGAACGGCGGGAAGAAGTCGATGATGCGAGTGATCGTCTCGACCGCGCCCATGGTGTGCAGCGTCGACAGCACGAGGTGACCCGTCTCGGCCGCCGAGAGCGCGGCCCACACGGTCTCGGGGTCGCGCATCTCACCGATGAGGATGACGTCCGGGTCCTGGCGCAGCACCCGGCGCAGGGCGGCCTTGAAGTCCTTGGTGTCCATGCCGATCTCGCGCTGGTTGATCACCGAGCGCTTGTCGACGTGCAGGAACTCGATCGGGTCCTCGACCGTCACGACGTGACGGGCCTTGGTCGAGTTGATGTGGTCGATCATCGACGCAAGCGTCGTCGACTTGCCCGAGCCGGTCGTACCGGTCAGCAGGACGATGCCGCGCTCTTCCTCGGCGAGGTCGCGGATGACCGGCGGGAGGTCGAGCTCCTCGATCGTCTTGATCCCGTAGGGGATCGCACGCATGACGATGGAGACCGAGCCACGCTGGCGGAAGGCGTTGACGCGGAAGCGCGCGAGGCCGGCGACGGCGTAGGCGAAGTCGACCTCGCCGTCGCTGTCGAACTCGTTGAGCTTGACCGAGTCGTCGCCGAGCATCAGCCGGACGGCGCCATCGGTGTCCTCGGCAGCCAGGGGCTCGGCGCCGGGGATGGGCACGAGGTCGCCGTCGACGCGACAGAGCGGCTGAGACGGGACCTTGAGGTGCAGGTCGGAGCCGTTCAGCTCAATGAGCCGCGACAGGGCACGGTGAAGATCGAAGGACACATCCGGTTGATCGGTCATCCCTCGATTGGGTGAAGGCGTCTTGAGTAGCTCTGGACGGGTCTCCGAGAACGCGGAAAGGCCCGCCGGGGTGGGCGGGCCTTCCGTTTGCAGCGGCGTGTTCGGGCGCGGTTGTCGCGTTATGCGACGTCGCGGAGCTTTTGCGCCTCCGCGAGGGACTGCAGCTTCTTGAGCGACTGGTTCTCGATCTGGCGGATGCGCTCGCGCGTCACGTTGAACGTGCGGCCGACCTCGTCCAGCGTGCGAGGGTGCTCGCCGCCAAGGCCGTAGCGCAACTCCAGCACACGGCGCTCGCGGTAGGAGAGGTTCTCCAACGCCTCGCGCAGCGCCTCCTTGGTCAGGATCTCCGCGGCGCGCTCGTACGGGGACTCGGCGCGCTCGTCGGCGATGAACTGACCGAACTCCGACTCCTCCTCGTCGCCGACCGGCTTCTCCAGCGAGACCGGAGCCTGCGCGGAGCGCTTGATCGAGTCGACCTCCTCGGGATCGATGCCGGTGACCTCGGCGATCTCCTCCGCGGTGGGCTCGCGACCGAGCTCGGTGACGAGCTTGCGCTCGGCGCGGCCGATCTTGTTGAGCTTCTCGACGACGTGGACGGGGATGCGGATCGTGCGGGCCTTGTCGGCCAGGGCGCGGGCGATCGCCTGGCGGATCCACCAGGTCGCGTACGTCGAGAACTTGAAGCCCTTGCGGTAGTCGAACTTCTCGGCGGCGCGGACCAGGCCGAGCGTCCCCTCCTGGATCAGGTCCAGGAACGGCAGGCCTTGGTTGCGGTAGTTCTTGGCGATCGAGACGACCAGGCGCAGGTTGGACTCGACCATCTTCTGCTTGGCGTCGAGGTCGCCGCGCTCGATGCGCTTGGCGAGGTCGACCTCCTCCTGGGCGGTGAGCAGCCGGACCTTGCCGATGTCCTTCAGGAACAGCTGAAGGCTGTCGGTCGTCATGTCCGGACGGAGGTCCAGCGCCTTGGTCGACTTGCGCCGCGTGCGCTTGTCGGGCGCGCGCTCGACCTCGTTGGCGGCCGTCGACGCGGGGTCGATCTCCTCGACGAGCTCGATCTCGCTCTTCTCGAAGAAGCCGTGCAGGTCCTCGACGTCTGACTCGTCCAGATCCAGCTCGGAGACGGCCGTGGCGATCTCGGCGAACGTCAAGACGCCCGTGACCTGCCCGCGCGCCAGAAGGCCCTTGATCTCCTCGAGTTCCTGCAGTTCAACTACTGACATCGACGTCCGTTCAAGTTCACCGGCGTGGCGTCGCCGGCAGGGGGTTATCGGGGTACGGAGGACGGTTCAGGAATCAGCCGGGCGTCAGCAATAGCGACGCTACTGTCCGAACATAGGCACCAGGGTAGTGGCTGATTTCGGTCGCAGCAACGCTGTGTGATCGCCGTCACACATTTGCGGGACAGTGCGGACGCTTCGACAGGCTCCTGGAGCAACTACGCCTCAGGTCCTCAATCGTTTCTGGGTTTGGGTGTCGAGATGAGCATCGGCTGTGCGGGCTGCCTCCTGAACCCCCGCCAGCGACATCTCAAACGCGCAATGAGCGCGGAACTTGCCCTGCGGCGCGCCGACCTGCACGTCGGCGTGGGAGCATTCGTGCATGAGCCCCGCGGATCGCGACGTCCTGACGAGCCTGCCCCGCGCGCGGCCGACGCGACGCAGCGCCAAGCGCGCGAGCACGGCCGCGGCCGGGCCGGCCGTCAACGGCGCACAGCCGGCCAAGAAGGCCGCTGCGAAGAAGGCGCCCGCGAAGGCTGCGGCGAAGCCGAAGACGGCGGCAAAGCCCAAGGCGGCGACCAAGAAGCCGGCGAAGAGCCCGGCAGCGCGGGCGAAGGCGAAGACGAAGGCCGCCGCAAAGCCGCGGGCGGCGGCCAAACCCAAGGCCGCCCCGACGCAGCCCAAGGTGGCTACCGCCGCGCACACCGCTCCCCAGTCCGCCGCACCATCCTCCCCGCCCCCGCCGCCGGCCGGCTGGGCGACGCCCAACTCGGCCTCGGGGACGGGCAGCGGCGACCTCCTCGCCACCACCGTGCAGGCCGTCGGCGAGCTCGCCCAGATCGGCCTGACCTTCGGCGGCCAGGCGCTCAGGCAGGCGCTGCAGCGCCTGCCCAAGCCCTAAGCGCTAGGAGACCCGCCGCACGAGCTTGCCGCTGCCGTCGCGGACCGTCAGCTTCAGCCCGACCTGGCTCGTGATGGGACCCGGCCGGAAGGCGCGGTAGGCCAGCACGATCCGGCGCGTGTCGAGGTTGAGCGGGAGGATCAGCGTCAGCCGGCCGTCAGGGCGCGTCTTCAGGCCCGTCTTGCCGAGTTTGCGCAGCTTGCCGCCGACCTCGTGGTAGACGTCCAGACGCGCGCCGCCGACGGGCTTCTTGGTCTTCGTGCGCAGGATGCCGCGCACGACCACGCGGCGGCCGTAGCGGTTGGTGAACGCACGCTTGCGGTTGGGGACGAACCAGGCCTCGAGCTTGGCGTTCTTCCCGCTGGCCGGCGTCGTGCTCGCGCCACCCACACCGGTGCCGGTGCCGGGCTTGCCATCGCCGCCGGCCACATCGCCGTTGCGGTGGGGCAGCACGACCGGGCCGTAGACCGTGGTGCTGTTGCCGGCCGCGTCCTCGACGGCGACCTCGACCGCGTGCTCGGCGAGCGGCAGCTTGAGGACGTTGAAGTCGACCGCGCGCGTCGCGCTGGCGGGGCATGGCGCGGGGGTGCCGAACTCGTAGTCGTCAGTGTCTGCGGGATCGCTGTCGGCACACGCGCCGCCGATCGGGTCAGACGTCGCGACCTTGCCGTCCACGCGCACGACCGTGCGATAGACGCCACCGCCGACGTCGCCGGCCGCGTAGGAGAGCTTCAGCCGCCCGGTCTTCTCGCCGTTGTCGGTGATCGTCTTGGCCGTCACGGTCGGCGGCGCGGGATCGCGCAGGACGACCTGCGGGTTGGTGATCGTCGCCTGCGGAACGCTGCCGTTGATGGCGGTGCAGACGTTGGGGTCATCGGCGCCGCAGCCGAAGGAGAACAGGACGGCGGCGGCGTCGAGGCCGACCGCGTCCAGCGGGCCGGTGAGGTCACCGGTGCAGGTGTCGGTCGGGCCGGGGGCGCAGGCCTCGATCGTCTTGCCGTCGGCGCTCAAGGTGTAGGAGAACGACCGGACCGAGCCGACCGGCATCCCCTGGGTGACGCGCCCGAGCGTGACGCGCGCGATCCGCGTGCCGGCCGGCGCGGTGAAGCGATGGAAGGCGAACGTGCCGCCGTCCCACGGTCCGGGGCCGATGAGTTGGGCGGTGAGCCCGCCACCGGTGGCGCACGCATCGGTCGCCGCGGCGCCCTGGTCGGCGTGGGCCTCCCAGCCCGCCGCGCAGCCGCGCACGGTGTAGGTGTCGGCGCTCGTCGCGCCGGTCGCACTGAACGCGATGGCTGTCGCCAAGGCGACTGCCGTCCCTGCCTGCTTGAACATGGTCCTCCGGAAAAGGGGGTCGTATCGCACCGGAAACGCCGCATCGCCGGCGTTCTGCAGCGCCTGGGATTCGCGCTCGGAGCGGCAACTCCTGCGAACAAGGGTTCGTCGATCGCCCTGACGTTGTTATGCTCCCGCGCCGTCAGCCGAGTTCGCATGCCTCCTCAGGCGTGCGAAGCGGGGGAACCACCTGTGGCGCGCGGCGTTGTCGCGATCCACCGGGGCGAATCGGGCCTTCTGGCCTGTAGCGCCGTCATCCGGCGCGAGCCCGTCAGCTCACCCCGTAGGCCGTGGATGAGGACCTACAGACGTTGTCGAAGACGAACCTTCTGAAGCTGGGCGCCGCCCTGTGCGGCCTCGCATTCGCCGCTCCCGCCATGGCGGTCGCCGCCGATGCTCCGAGCGCGGATCCCTCCGCGACGGTCGCTCCTTCTCCCGGCGGGATGAGCTACGACGATCCCTCAGCGCCGACGGTCTTCGCCGACGGCTCGACGCTCACGGCCCCGCTCGGCCAGCTGGTCGGCGCGACGGTCTCGGTCCACGGTGTCGTGGCAGGGTCGCACCCCGGCGACGCGGTCGCCGTCCAGCGGCTCGATCCGCTCGCCGGCTGGGTGACCGCCACTACGGCGACGGTCGCGGCCGACGGCAGCTACGACGCGGTCTGGCAGGTCGACCACGCCGGCAAGACGACGGTCCGCGCGATCCTCGCCGCGCCGGCGACGACGGCCACCCGCGCAGCGACCGCGACGACCGCGGTCCAGGGTCGGACGATCACGCTCTACCGCCGCGCCAGGGTCACCTGGTACGGCCCGGGCTTCTACGGCCACCGCACCGCCTGCGGGCGGCGGATGAGCCGCGGGTTGCTGGGCGTGGCGCACAAGTCGCTGCCGTGCGGGACGTTGGTCGACCTCTATAACAACGGTCGCACGGTGACGGTGCCTGTGATCGATCGTGGGCCGTTTCGGCCTGGGACGAGTTTTGACCTGACGGCCGCGACGGCGCGGGCGATCGGGGTGACGGCGACGACGACGATCGGGGCTGTGCGGTCGGTGCCGGCGCCGGTGGTTGCGGCGTCCGCTGTATCGCGATAGACGCCCGGAGCCTCGTCGCGCTCCGTTGCCCGGTGGCGTTCCGTTCAGACGTGGTCGTGGTGCGCAGCGGGGTCTGTTGGCACCGAGGGGAGTGAGCGGGGATTGCGGCTCGGTGCGCGGGCTCGTCGTCCGCGGGCGTCTCGTGGTCAACTATTCACCACGAAACGACCCGGACCGCTCGCGCCCAAGGTGCGGGGCGTTTTCGACGTCAATAGGACGTCCAAGCCGACCCGGATCCCCGGCGGGCGACGATTCAGCCGCGAACCCTCCGGCCCCGGCGCCAGCGGACGACGAGCCCGCGCACCGAGCCGCAATCCCCGCTCACTCCCTCGATGCCGACAAACCACGTCGCGAACCGCGACTAACGCCGCGCACTGAGCGCCACAGCCGTCCGCGCCCGCGACAGTCCGCGCAGCAGGACTACGCCAGCGCCACGCCCGCCGCCCGCGCCGCGAACATCCCCTCATCCGCCCGCCCCGCCAGCGCCTCCAGCGCCTCCCCATCCATCGGGCACACGGCAACGCCAATCGAGACCGACAGCGGCGCGCTGCCCAACTCCGCCCGCGCGATCGCCGCAGCAACCCGCTCGCCCAAATCACGAGCAGCGCCCGGGTCGCGATCCGGGCTCGTCAGCCACCAGCGGCCGAGCCGCTCGCGCACGACGAGGTCGGCGGGCGCGAGCTCGGCCGTCAGTCCCCGCTCGGCGGTCTCCAGTGCGAAGGCGACCTCACGGCCAGTCTGCGACGCAAGCAGGCGGTCGAGGTCATCGACCTCGACGACGAAGACGGCAAACGGCCGCCCGTCCATCACGCGGCGCTCGAGCCGGCGGGAGATCGCGGCGAGCCACGGCGGGCCGGCGTCGGCGACGTCCTCCCAGCTGGTGTCCACGCGGCGCAGGCGAGTGACGGTTGGAGCATCGGCGGCCGGCGCGTACATCGCGTCGTGTGATGGCGTGCCGGCGACGCCGGTCGGCGGCGCGGCCGCCAGCTCCTCGGCCAGCGACGTCAGCGGATCGAGGTCGGCGGGCGGTGCCGGGAGGTCGACGACCTGCACGCCGGCAGGCGGCGGGGCAAGCGGCTTGTCGGGCTGAGCCGCCTCGGGCTCTGGCTCCTGGGCGGCGGCAACTCCACGCTCTGCGTCCTCTCGCTCCTGCGTCGCCGCAGCGGCGGCGCGATCCGCCGCCTCGCGCAGCGGCTCGACGGTCCGCCTGCCGTCGCGCGACGGCGGCGCCGGCGCGAACGCGCGGATGCCTTCGTAGCGCGGTGACGTCGGCTCGGCGCGCGGCGGCGCGGCAGCCGGGGCCGAGGACAGCGCTTCTGCCAGCGGACCGTCGCGGCCGGGCGCGTCGGCCAGCGGCGTGGACAGCGACGCCTCGGTGACCCGCGCGCAGACGTAGGCGAGGCGGTCGGCGAGATCGGCGACCAGCTCGGGCACCGGATCGCGCAGCTCGGCGCGCAGCGCGCGCCACGTGGCCGCCCGCAGCGCCTCGATGCCCGCGGCCAGGCCGGCGGCGGTGCGTGCACCGGTTAGCCGCGCGGCCGCGGCGCCCAACGGGGCGCGGCCGTCAGCACCGGACACCAAACGCTCGAGCTCCGCATCGGAGCCCAGCGCGACCAAGATCCCGGAGCACAGCGCGGGCCCGCCACGGGCGAGCTCGGCCGCGGGCACGGCACCGGCCTGCGCGAGCGGGGCGTCGGCCACGAGGGCCAGCAGCCACGCTTTCGCGACAGCCGTCGCATCGACGCCAGGGGCGTCTGCGACCGGTCGCGGACGGCGACCGTGGTGTCCAGCTCCATCCATGGAGCGGGCATCTTTGCACCCGTACCCGACGTTTCGGTTGCGTCCAGGAGAAGACTGAACGGTCGGCGGGGCACAATGGCCCCGTGCCCCCTCTCCCGTCGATCGACGAGGCCCGCGCGATCCTGCTCGCCGCCGTCCGTCCGCTGCCGCCAACCAACGTCAACGTGCCCGACGCCCTCGGGCTCGTGCTGGCCGAGGACGTCACGGCCGCCCAC
Organism: Baekduia sp.; assembly: GCF_035996765.1. Lineage (NCBI taxonomy): Bacteria > Bacillati > Actinomycetota > Thermoleophilia > Solirubrobacterales > Baekduiaceae > Baekduia > Baekduia sp. The sequence goes on along the minus strand of NZ_DASYJG010000027.1, from coordinate 64,459 downwards.
GACGTGCCGGCCTTCGCCAACAGCGCGATGGACGGCTTCGCGGTCCGCGCCGGAGTGGCCAACCAGCGGCTGCGGATCGCCGGCGAGTCGCGCGCGGGCGCGCCTTACGCCGGCACGATCGTCGACGGCGAGGCGATCAGGATCTCGACCGGCGCGGCACTGCCCGCTGGCGCCGACGGTGTCCTGCCGATCGAGCTGGTCGAGGTCGACGGCGACGCGGTCGTGCTGACCGAAGCCGTCGCGCCCGGACGCAACGTGCGCGACCCCGGCGACGACCTCCGCGCCGGGGCGACCGTCCTGCGGGCCGGCACGCGGATCGGCCCTGCGGAGCTCGGCGTGGCGATCGGCGCCGGCCGCATGGCGGTGCTGGCCGCGCCACGGCCCCGGCTGGCGGTCGTGACCACGGGCGACGAGCTGGTCGAGCCGGGCGCGCAGCTGCAGCCCGGCCAGATCCACGACTCCAACGGCCCGACGCTCGCCGCGCTGGCCGCACGCGCCGGGGCCGAGGTCATCGGCCGCGGCCACGCGATCGACGACCCGGAGGCGACCCGCGCCGTGCTCGGCGAGGCGCTCGAGGCCGCCGACGTCCTCGTCCTCTCGGGCGGCGTCTCGGTCGGTCCGCACGACCACGTCAAACCCGCGCTCGCCGACCTCGGCGTGCGCGAGCTGCTCTGGCGCGTCGCCCTGCGGCCGGGCAAGCCGACGTGGCTGGGCGAACGCCACGGCAAGCTCGTCTTCGGCCTGCCGGGCAACCCGGTCTCGGCCTACGTCACCTTCCTGCTGTTCGCGCGGCCGGCGCTCAACGCCCTGCAGGGCGCCGACGCGACCGTCCCGCGCACCCACGCGCCGTTGGCCGTCGACATCGAGCGCCATCCGGATCGCGACGAGTGCGTGCGTGTGCGCCGGCGCCCCGATGGCTCGGTTGAGCCAACGGGCCCGCAGGGATCGCACGTGCTGTCGTCGTTGCTGGACGCCGATGCGCTTGCGATCGTGCCGCGCGGCGACGGCGCGCTCCCGGCCGGGACCGAGGTCGTCCTCGAACCGGTCTAGGCGCCGTCGGCGGCCTCGAGGTAGGCCACCATCCGGTTCGTCAGCGCCGTCAACGCCGGCGCCGGCTCCTCCAACGCCAGCGGGCGATCAGCAAGCAATTCCTGCAGCCGCTCGCCGAACGGCGCGTCGACGCGGCCCACCAGTCGCGCGGCGACCTGCGCGGCGCGGCGGGTGGCCTCCGGGTCGATCGTCCAGATCGCCTCGAAGCGGCGGTCGTGGTCGTCGGGGCCGCCGGGCTCGGTGACGCCGGGCTGCTCCCAGGCCAACAGGCAGGCCGCGTAGCCGGGCGCGTCGATGATCACGGCCCACTCGTTGCCCAGCGCGTCGTCGCTGCTGATCGGGATCTCGGCCGGCGCGCCCTCGGGGTGGCGCACGCCATCGGGGAAGTCCGCGAAGACCGCGGCCGCGTCGGCGTGGAGCGCCAGCCGCCGGTAGCGGCGCTCGACGCGCCGGTAGAAGCGCTCCTGTTGGAACGCCGCGAAGACGATCGGCGCCGCGGCCAGCGCGAGCGCCTCGTGTTCGATCGCCTTCGACAGCGCGATGAGCGTCGCCTTCTTGAGGATCAGCGGCCGCGCGGCGACGTCCTGTGCCGCAACCGCCGCGTAGATCGACGGATGGTCCGACGCGCCGCCGGTGTCCTGCGCGCGCGAGATCGCGGCCGGGACCGAGAGCCCGCGATGGCGCAGCGCGAGCACCTTGCGCAACGCATCGACATCGTCCTCGGTGTAGCGGCGATAGCCCGAGGAGGTGCGTTCAGGAGCCGGGAAGCCGTAGCGCTGCTCCCACATGCGGATCGTCCCGGCGGCGATGCCGGTGCGCTCCGCGACGTCCTTGATGGCCAGCTCGGTGCTCATGTCCTCGCGCGGTCCTTGATCAGCATCCGCAATGCAGGTTCAACGCGCCGTTGAGTGTTCCCTGCACCACGGATGGGTACGAAAGCCGAAGGCGACGAGTTCATCGACTCGATGACCGGCGCCCGTACCCGTCGCGTGCCCGCTCCCCCATCGGCCGTCCACCGCAAGACCATCGTCCTGACGGGCGCCACCGGCTACGTCGGCGGCCAGCTCCTGCCGCGGCTCCTCGACGCCGGCCACGAGGTGCGCTGCGTCGTCCGCAGCCCCGATCGCGCCAACCTGCCCGACGGTGCGCAAGTCATCCAGGGCGACGTCCTGAGCGGCCACGGCCTCGACGAGGCCGCAGCGGGCGCCGACGTGGCCTACTACCTCGTGCACTCGATGGGCGGCTCCGACGATGGGGAGGACTTCGCCGCCCGCGACCGGCGCGCCGCGCGCACCTTCGGTGAAGCGATGGCCCGCGCCGGCGTGGCGCGCACGATCTACCTCGGTGGCCTGGAGGGCGCCGGCGATGAGGGCTCCGAGCATCTGCGCAGCCGTCTCGAGGTCGCCGAGGTGCTGGGCGAGACGGTGCCCGACCTCGTCCACGTGCGTGCCGCCATGATCGTCGGCGCCGACAGCGCGTCGTTTCAGATGCTGCGCGGATTGGTGGAACACCTACCGGTAATGATTACGCCCAAGTGGCTGGAGACCCGCAGCCAGCCGGTGGCGATCGAGGACGTGGTCGACACGCTCGCCGCGCTGGCGGTCCGTGACGACGCGCCCGCCGAGGTCCAGCTCGGCGGCGCCGACGTCCTCACCTACCGCGAGATGCTGCGCCGCTTCGCAACCGTCGAGGGCCGCCGCCAGCCGCTGCTGCTGCCCGTCCCGCTCTTCACGCCGCGGCTGTCGTCCTACTGGGTCGCGCTGGTCACCCCGGTGCAGCTGAGCCTCGTCAAGCCGCTGGTCGAGGGCCTGAGCACCGAGACCATCGTCCGTGAGCCCCCGCCGCCCGGCCTCAACGACGCGCCGCTGGGCTTCGACGAGGCCGTGCGCGCCGCCCTCGACGGGTAACTTGAGCCGACGATGATCGCCCCTTTGGTCGTCCTCGTGGTGCTCGCGGCCGCGGCGTTCGCGCTCGTGCGCCAACTGCTCGACGGCCCGCATCGCATCCAGGGCGTCACGGTGCGCACGCCGACCGACGACACCAAGATCGACGCCGACGGCGCGGTCCGCTCGATCCAGGGCGCCGAGATCGTCCTCTCCGACGAGCTCTTCGGCGAGCTGTGGACGACCGAGACGCTGGAGCGCCTCGCCCGCACCTACTGGTCCTTTCTCAGCCACGCGACGCTCGGCATCATCCGCGTGTACTACACCGACGAGGAGCGCTACGTCTGCTTGCTCTTCAAGCCCTTCAAGCTGCTGACCTTCCAGGCGCCCGAGTACGAGACCGACGCCGACCGCGGCATCGTGCGCTGGCGGATCGACAAGGGCGTGCTCGTCGCCGCCACGGGCCGCGGCCGCGACGGCTACCTGGAGATCGACGTGCGGCGGCTGGAATGCGATGTCGCGGGCCAGGAGCGCATCCACGTCGAGGTCGAGGTCGCCAACTTCTATCCGGCGATCGCCTCGCGCCTAGGCCGCTTCTTGTACTCCAACACGCAGTCGCGGATCCACGTGATCGTGACGCACGGCTTCCTGCGCCGGCTGGCGCGCCGCGACCTCGAGAACTCGGTGACGGGCAAGTACCGCGTGCCCGCCGCGCGCGACACGCCCGCGCCGTCGCGCGAACGGTCCTAGGCGAGGCTCAGCCGTAACGGCCGGAGACCAGCGCGCGCAGCTTGGTGCGATCGTGCCGCGCGTGGATCCTCCGGACCGTGCCCGAGCGCGACCGCATGACCAGCGACTCGGTCGTCGCGCTGCGCGCGCCCTGATAGCGGACGCCCTGGAGCATGTCGCCGTCGGTGACGCCGGTCGCGGCGAAGAAGCAGTCGTCGCCCTTGACGAGGTCGTCCTGGGTCAGCTGCTGGTCGAGGTCGTAGCCCTCGGCGATAGCGGCGTCGCGTTCCTGGTCATCGCGCGGCCAGAGCTTGCCGACCAGGCCGCCGCCCAGCGACTTGATCGCCGCGGCGGAGATGACGCCCTCGGGCGTGCCGCCGATGCCCCACAGCAGGTCGACCGGTGAGCGCTCAGAGACCGCGAGCATCGCGGCGCTGACGTCGCCGTGCTGGATCAGGCGCACGCGGGCGCCGAGTTCACGGACCGCGTTGAGCGTCTCGGTGTGGCGGTCGCGCTCCAGCGACACAATCATGATGTCGCCGATCTCGACGCCGCGGCGCTCGGCGACCAACTCGATGGTCTTGGTCAGCGGGCGGTCGAGGTCGAGCAGGTCGGCGATGTCGTCGGCGCCGGCGAGCTTCTCCATGTAGACGATCGGGCCCGGGTTGAACATCGTCCCGCGCTCCGACAGGGCGATCACGGCCAGCGCGCTCGGCATGCCCTTGGCGGCCAGCGTCGTGCCCTCCAGCGGGTCGACGGCGATGTCGACCTGCGGCGGCGAGCCATCGCCGATCTGCTCGCCGTTGTAGAGCATCGGCGCCTCGTCCTTCTCGCCCTCGCCGATGACCACGATGCCGTCCATGCTCACGGTGCCGAGCACCAGGCGCATCGCGTCGACGGCGGCCTGGTCGGCGGCGATCTTGTCGCCGAGGCCGACCATGCGCGCGGCGGCCAGCGCGGCGGCCTCGGTCGTGCGCACGAGCTCGAGCGCGAGGTTGCGGTCCGGTCCGGTCGTCTGGGCCATGGCCGGGAGCCTATGCACCTCGCCCGCGCGGTGTCCTCTGAGCGTCGAGGGACGACAGATGTGCCGTATCCGGACATCAGTCGTCCCTCGACGGTTAGGTGACGCTTGCGACGATCGCCACCAGCGCCCCGATCGCCCACGGGCCCTGGGCGGTGAGGCGGAGATGGAGCCCGTCGCGCTGCCAGCAAAGCTCGTGGACCGGCCGCAGCGACGGCTGGGCCTCGGCCAGCGGCGCTTGACGATGCAGGACGCCATCGGCGACCGCGGCGGGCGCCGTCGCGTCGGTCAGCTCATGGGCGGGCGGCGGACCCGCACCGGCGTAAAGCGCCACACGGCCGGGCTGGTCGGCGCGTGAGTCATCGAGGTTCCATGAGATCTCGACCGCCTGGGCACCAACGGCGCAGACCTCGACCCAGCGCGGCAAGGGCAGGACGATCTGCGGCAGCGGCATCGGGCGCCCCAGGTGCGCGTCGGCTTCGGCGATGCCCGCCAGTTGCTCCATCGCCCGTGAAGGGTGACGGGCCTACCGGCGGCTGACCACGGCGGCGCGCAGGCGGCCCAGGCCCTCGGCGATCTCGGACACGGTGTGGGTGGTGAACGAGAGGCGCAGCGTCGCACGGTCCGGCGGCCCGGGAAAGAACGGCCAGCCGGGCACGAACGCGACCTCGCGAGCCAAGGCATCCTGCAGCAGCGCGTCGGCGTCCCAGCCGTCGGGCAGCGTCACCCAGACGAACATGCCGCCGTCGGGCCGCGTCCACCGCGAGCCGTCCGGCAGCGTCTCCGGCAGGCCCTCGACCAGCGCGTCGCGGCGCGGGCCGTAAGCGGCGCACAGCCCGGCGACGTGGGCGTCGAGGTCGCAGTGCTGGAGCCAGTGCGCGGCGGCGGCCTGGTCGATCGTGGACGTGTGCAGGTCGGCAGCCTGCTTGGCGACGACCAGCGCGCGGTGCAGCGCGACGGGCGTGCGCAGCCAACCGATGCGCAGCCCCGGGACCAACACCTTCGACAACGTCGACAGCGCAATTGTCCGGTCCTGTGCACCCTCCAGCGACGCGACGGGCGCGATCGGCTCGCCGCGGTAGCGCAGCTCGCCGTACGGATCGTCCTCGACGATCCACAGCCCCAGGCGCGCCGCGGCCTGCGCCAGCGCGGCGCGGCGCTCCAACGGCAGCGTGCGGCCGGTCGGGTTATGGAACGTCGGGACCGTGTACAACAACTTGGGTCGCTCACGGCGGACGAGCGCGGACAGCGCCTCGGGGTCCAGCCCGTCGTCGTCGCAGGGCACCGGGACGACGCGCGCGCCCGCCATCTGGAAGCACTGCAGCGCCGCGAGGTAGGACGGCTCCTCGACCAGCACCGCGTCGCCCGGCTCGAGCAGGACGGCGGCGATCAGCGTCAGCGCCTGCTGCGAGCCGCTGGTCACGAGGATCTCGTCGGCCTCGGTGGCCAGGCCCCGCGCGGTCATGCGCCGCGCGATCGCCGCGCGCAGCGCCGGATCGCCCTCGGTCGTCGAGTACTGCAGCGTGCGGCCGTAGCTTTCGTCGGCCAGCGCGGCCGCGAACGCCGCGCGGAGCCCGACTGCGTCGAAGAGCTCGGGCGCGGGCAGGCCGCCGGCGAACGAGATGACGCCCGGCCGCTGGGTCAGCGCGAGGATCTCGCGGACCGGGGAGCTGGCGACGTCGCGTAACCGAGCCGCGACGGGCGGCGGGGCGGTGGAGATCTGCGGGTGGTTCATCGCATGGGCCTCGCCACAAGCATCCCATCCACGGTCAGGTGCTCGTCCAGCGCCAGGAGCTCGCGCAGCTCGGCGTCGGCACGCGCGGCGAGCGGGACCGGTGCCGCGTCCATCCCCTCGCTGCGCAGCCCAGCGGCGAGATCGGCCAGCGCGGTCGTGCGCAGGCAGCCGCCGCGGCGGCCGAGCAGGACGAGATGCACCGGCGCCTCGTGCAGCTCACGGGCAAACGCGTCGGCCACGCGCAGCTCATGGGCCTGCCGTGCGGGCGCGTCGGCGGCGATGATCCGCGCCCCGCCGCTCTCGGCGAGGTAGGCCCGCCAGTGGGGCAGGTGCGCGTCGCGAATCGCGGTGCGCGTCGCGCGATCGGTGACGGTCAGCAGGCGCCAGGACGCCAGGCGCGCCCGTTCGAGCGCCGCGCGCAGGGCGGCAGGCTGGACGGGATCGGGACGGAACGGCCGGAACGTGGTCGGCGCGGTCCGCAGCTCGTCGGCGAGCGATTCCATGATGCGAGGTACCTCCGGGATGCGAGTGCGGGTAGGGACGGCCAAGCGCCGGACCCGCTGTCACGGGCCGCTAAGGGGCGCTGGCGATCGCTACTCGACGAAACTGCATCCGCCGCCAACCGTACCGGACGAGCCGAGCGGCCGGAAGTCCTACAAGCCGTAGGCCTCCAACAGCTTCAGCCAGACCTCGCTGCGCGTGGGGAAGGCCGGCACCGCGTGCCAGAGCTCGTCGAGCGGGACGGCCGCCACGACGGCGATCGTCGCCGCGTGCAGCCACTCGGCGACATCGACGCCGACGAACGTCGCGCCGACGATCACGCCGCGGTCCTCATCGACGACGAGCCGCGACGTCCCGCCGGTGCCCCTGCCGTGAAAGGAGGCGCCCGCCGTGCCGTCGGTCGCAACGTCGACGGCACGCACGCGCAGGCCGGCCGCAATCGCGCTGTCGAGCGTGTGACCCACGGCCGCGACCTGCGGCTCGGTGAAGGTCACCCGCGGGGGCGGGCCAACGTTCTCCCGGATCCGAGCGTCGGCGTCCCCACAGATCTGGTCGGCCGCGACCCGCGCCTGATACTTGCCCTCGTGCGTCAACAAGGACTTGCCGTTGGCGTCGCCGATCACATAGAGCCAGTCGTGGCCGCGCACCCGCAGGTCGTCGCCAACCTCGATCGGCTTGGCCGACCCGTCCAGCCCCACGGCCTCCAGCCCGAGGTCCTCGGTCAGATGGCGGCGCCCCGATGCCACCAGGATCTCGTCGGCGTCCAGCGTGCCGTGCGTCGTGGTCTTCACGGTCACGCGTCCATCCCCGCCGCGCACCACCGATTCCGCCCGCACATCGGTCAGGACATCGACGCCAGCGGCCCGCAACCCCGCCGCCACCTGCTCAGCCGCGAACGGCTCGTCGCGCTCCAGGATGTGGGACTCGCGCTCCAGCAGCGTCACGTCGGAGCCCAGCGTGGCAAACGCCTGGGCCAGCTCCGCGCCCACCGGTCCGCCACCGATGACGATCAGCGAGACCGGCACATCGCGCACCTGCGACGCCTCGCGGTTGGTCCACGGCTCCGCTTCTGCGAGCCCGTCGATCGGCGGGATCAGCGGCGCGGTGCCGACCGCCACAACGACGGCACGGCGCGCCCGCAAGATGGTCTCCCCAACGTGTACGACGAGCTTGCCGGCAAGGTGGCCGTGACCGCGCACGAGTAGCACGCCGCGCTCGTCGAGCCACGGCAGCTGCCCGCTGTCCTCCCACCCGTGGACGATCTCGGTGCGCCGCGCCAGCGCGGCCGCGACATCCAACGTGCCCGTCACCGCCTCGGCCGCCCCCGGCACCCGCCGCACCTCGGCCAGCGCCTGCGCCGGCCGCAGCAGCGCCTTGGACGGCATGCACGCCCAGTAGGAGCATTCGCCGCCGACCAGCCGATCCTCGACGAGCGCCACCTCCAGGTCACGCGCGCCCAACCGTCCCGCGATCACCTCGCCCGACGGCCCGGCGCCCAGCACCACCACATCGACCTCGCGAACCTCGCTCATCACCCTCCGGCCTTCCACGCCCGGAACGCGTCGAGCAGCTCACGCTCAACCTCGGGCTGCAGCTCATCGGGGTCGAGGTGTCCAACAACGCGTAGCGTCACGCGCATCTGCTCCAAGTAGGCGCTGCAGTGCTCACAGGCAGTGACGTGGGCCTCGAAGCGGGCGCGGTCGCCCGCATCCAACTCATCCTCGAGATACGCGGTGACAAGCTCGACCAGCTCGCGGCAGGCGAGATCGCCGGGCGGAGAAGCCGCCGGTCGCCTGCGCCAGGGAAGCCATCGTCGAGAGCTCATGATGCGATCCAGTCCTCGAGCGCCTTGCGCACTTTGGTGCGCGCTCGATGCAGGAGGACTCGCTGGTTGGTCTCCGTCAGGTCCAAAACGTTGCGCACCTCGTCCGACGACAGCCCTTCGAGGTCACGCAGCGTGATGACGATCTTCTGGCGCTCGGGCAGTTCGTCGATCGCCTCGCGGGCGACCCGCAGCGCCTCTGCCGAGTCCAGCGCCGTCTCCGGATCGTCGCGCCAGTCGGCCGGCGCCGAGGTCCATGCGCCCTCGGAGGTGAAGCGCGCCGGGTCGACCGACGGCCCCTCGTCCCCGTCCTCATCGGTGGCGCCGCCCACCGACGCGAATGGAATCGAGCGATGCTCGCGCACCCCGCGCGTCTTGGCGCGGTTGGTCAGGATCCGGAAGAGCCACGTCTTGAACGACGACCGCCCCTCGAAGCGCTCCAGGCCGCGGACGACCGCGACCCACGTCTCCTGGACGACGTCCTCGGCCAGCGCATCGGTCGGCACGTACATCCGCGCGAGGCGCAGCAGCATCGGCGAGTACCGGCGCACGAGCAGCGCGAACGCCTCCTCGTCACCACCGCGCGCACGCTCGACCAGCTCCTGGTCGTCGACGGGCGAGCGAGGCGGCATCGATGGCGACAATAGCCCGCCACGCGGCCCGATCGTCCGGCGTGAGAAGGTGCCGAAGCGATGGCGCAGCGATTCATCGGGGTCGACGTTGGCGGGACGAAGGTCTCCGTCGCAGTGCTGGAGGGCACCGAGCTCTCCGAGCCGACCCTGCGCCCGACCGTGCTCGACAGCTCCGAGGGGTTGATCGACCAGCTCGCGCAGCTGATCGAGGCCGCCGGGCCCGCCGACGCGGTCGGCATCGGCGTGCCGTCGGTCATCGACTTCGCGACCGGCACCGCGCGCCACTCGGTCAACGTCCCGCTACAGGACGTGCCGCTGCGCCGCATCCTCACCGAGCGCCTCAAGCTCCCGGTCTTCGTCGACAACGACGCGACGGTCGCCGCGCTGGCCGAGGCCCACGACGACGACCTCAGCCAGATCGCCCAGAGCCTCATCCTGTTCACGATCGGCACCGGCGTCGGCGGCGGGATCGTCCTCGGCGGCCGGATCTACCGCGGCGCGACCGGCGGCGCGGCCGAGCTCGGCCATCAGCTGATCGGCGCCGACCTGTCGGCCGGCGCACCGCCGCACACCGACGAGGCACCGCAGCCCGGGTCGCTGGAGCGCCTGGCCGCCGGCCGCGCGCTCGACGCCCTGGGCCGCGAGCGCGGGTTCGACGACGGACCGGCCGTGGTGACCGCAGCGCGTGCCGGGGATGCCTCGGCCCTGGAGGCGATCCACATCCTCGGTGAGCGACTCGGCGTCGGCATCGCCAACGCCATCAACGTCTTTGACCCGGAGCAGGTCGTGATCGGTGGCGGCGTCAGCGCGGCCGGCGAGCTGCTGCTCGAGCCCGCTCGCGCCGTCGCCCGGCGGTTCGTGCTGCCGGGCGTGGGAACGCGCACCGAGATCCGCCTCGCCCGTTATGGACCACGGGCCGGCGTCCGTGGAGCAGCCCTGCTGGCCGGCCAGGAAGTGCTCAACTCGTGAATTGCCGGGTTGCGCTCCGTGATCGGTCGTAGGATCGAGTGCAGAGACCTAGGAGGCAACACCATGAGCAGCGCCGCATCCGTCAACGAGCGCCTCGCGCGCCTGACCACGTTGGGCACCAGCATCTGGCTTGACCAGATCCAGCGATCACTGACACAGGGCGGTGAGCTGCGCCGCCTCGTCGACGAGGAGTGCCTGCGCGGGATGACATCGAACCCCGCGATCTTCGAGAAGGCGATCCTCGGCGGCGACGAGTACGACGAGCAGATCGCCGAGCTCTTTCATGGCGGTGCCGATTCCCGCTCGATCTACCAGGCGATCGCGATCCAGGACGTCCAAGAGGCCGCCGACGTCTTGCGCTCGGTCTATGACGCGACCGGCGGCTACGACGGCTACGTCTCGCTGGAGGTCGATCCCGACCTGGCGTTCGACACCGACAAGACGATCGCGCAGGCCAAGGAGTACTGGGGCCGTGTCGACCGCCCCAACCTGATGATCAAGATCCCGGGCACCGACGAGGGCCTGCCGGCGATCGAGCAGGCGCTCTATGAGGGCATCAACATCAACGTGACGCTGCTCTTCAAGGTGTCGCAGTACGAGAAGGTCATCGAGGCGTTCCTGCGCGGTCTGGAGCGTCGCGTCGACGAGGGCAAGCCGGTGGACAACCTCCACTCGGTCGCCTCGTTCTTCGTCTCGCGCGTGGACACCGAGGTCGACAAGCGCCTCGAGGCCTCGAGTGCGCCCGAGGAGCTCTTCGGCAAGGCCGGCGTCGCCAACGCCCGCTGGGCCTACCAGTCCTACCTGAAGGTCTTCCAGGGCGATCGCTTCGCGAAGCTGCGCGAGGCCGGCGCGCCCGTCCAGCGTCCGCTGTGGGCCTCGACCGGCGTCAAGAACCCCAAGTACTCCGACGTCCTGTACGTCGACGAGCTCGCCGGGCCCGAGACCGTCAACACCATGCCGATCGCGACGCTGGAGGCCGCCGCCGACCACAGCGACGCCACCGAGGCACGCGTGACCATCGACCCGAGCGCCGACCTTAAGGCTCTGGCCGACGCCGGCATCGACCTCGACGACGTCACCGACAAGCTGCTGCGCGACGGCGTCGACGCGTTCGTCACGCCGATGGAGAAGCTGCTCGACGGCATCGACTCCAAGAAGAAGGCCGTGGCGTGAGCAACCCGCCCGCGGGCATCGACGCGTCGATCCCGAGCCTGTACCAACCGGCGATCGACGCGCGCCTCGCGCACGCGGCCACCGAGGAGGTCGCCCGCCGGATCTTCGACCACGACGACACGCTCTGGGGCCCCGCGGGCCAAGCCGAGGTCAGCAACCGCCTCGGCTGGCTGGACGTCCACGACCGCCTGCTGAAGGAGGTCGACGACCTCGAGGCGTTCGCCAAGCAAGCTCATGCCGACGGCCTGACCGAGGCGGTCGTGCTCGGCATGGGCGGCTCGTCGCTGGCGCCGGAGGTCTTCCGGCGCTCGTTCGGCACCCACGCTCAGGGGCTCATCTTGCACGTGCTGGACTCGACCGACGCCGACGCGGTGCGTGACGTCGAAGCCGAGATCGACGTCGCCAAGGCGCTGTTCGTCGTCTCCTCGAAGTCCGGCGGGACGATCGAGACGCTGTCGGCCTTCCACTACTTCTGGGAGAAGACCGGCGGCAACGGCGCGCAGTTCGTGGCCATCACCGATCCGGGCTCCGGGCTCGCGGCTCTCGGCGAGGAGCACGGCTTCCGCCGCGTCTTCCTCAACGACCCCAACATCGGCGGGCGCTATAGCGCGCTGTCGTACTTCGGGATCGTCCCGGCCGCTCTGCTCGGCGCCGATCTGCGCGCGCTGCTCGGCGGCGCGGCGGAGCTCGGCGCGTCGCTGCGGGAAGCCGACCCCGCCGCCAACCCCGGCCTCTGGCTCGGCTGCGCGCTGGGCGAGCTGGCGCTCGCGCACCGCGACAAGCTGACCTTCGTCGTCGACGCACCGATCGAGTCCTACGGGTTGTGGGTCGAGCAGTTGATCGCCGAATCGACCGGCAAGCACGGCAAGGGCGTCCTGCCCGTGGCCGATGAGCCGCTCGGCGCGCCTGAGGCCTACGGCGGTGACCGCGTCTTCCTGCACTTGCATGACGCGAGCGCCGGCGCTGGCGCCTCCGACCATGACGACGTCCTGCGCCGGCTCATCGCCGCCGAACAGCCCGTCATCACGATCGGCACCCGCGGCGCCGCCGACCTCGGGCGCATCATGGTGCTCTTCGAGCTCGCCACCGCGGTCGCCGGCTGGGTGCTGGAGATCAACCCCTTCGACCAGCCCAACGTGCAGGCCGCCAAGGACAAGACGAACGACGTGTTGTCCATGGACACCCCGCCGGCGATCGAAGAAGCTGACGCCGATGCGCTCACCACGCTGCTCACCGCGGGCCCACCGTCCTACCTGGCGATCCAGGGCTACCTCGCCCCCACGCCCGAGTTCGACGGCGAGGTCACCGAGCTGCGGGCGTTGATCCGCGATCGTTCGAGCATGGCCACCACCTTCGGCTACGGCCCGCGCTACCTGCACTCCACCGGCCAACTCCACAAGGGCGGCCCGCCCGAGGGACGGTTCCTGCAGTTGCTCCACGAGGCCGACGACGACGTCACCATCCCGGGCGGCAAAGTCGCCACCTTCGAGACCCTCAAGCGCGCGCAGGCGGACGGCGACCTGCTCATCCTGCGCGACCATGGCCTGCCGGCGGAGCGCATCGTGCTCCGCGGCGACCCGGTCGCGGCGCTGCGCACCATCAAGGAGAACCTCTAACCCATGGCGCAGATCGGCTTCATCGGCCTCGGCCGGATGGGCGGCAACATGGTCGCTCGCATCAAGCGCGACTCCGACCACGAGGTCGTCGCCTTCGACTTCGACGTCAAGGCCGTCGGCAACGCCACCAAGAAGGGCGCGGTCGGCGCCAAGTCGCTGGCCGACCTCGTCAAGAAGCTCGACGCTCCGCGCACCGTCTGGATCATGGTCCCCGCTGGCGACCCGACCCAGGAGACGGTCGACAAGCTCGCCAAGTTGTTGGACAAGGGCGACACGATCGTCGACGGCGGCAACTCCAAGTGGACCGACGACATGGCCCGGGCCAAGGTGCTCAAGAAGCAGGGCATCAACTACGTCGACGTCGGGACCTCCGGCGGCGTCTGGGGCCTGGAGGTCGGCTACTGCATGATGGTCGGCGGGCCCAACGTCGCCATCAAGCGGCTCGCGCCATTCCTCGACATCCTCGCCCCGCCGCCCGATGAGGAGCACGGCCCGGGCTGGGGCCACATGGGCCCGACCGGCTCCGGCCACTACGTCAAGATGGTGCACAACGGCATCGAGTACGGGATGATGCAGGCCTACGCCGAGGGCTTCGGCCTCTTCGAGGCCTCGGAGTTCGAGCTCGACAACGCCAAGATCGCCCACCTCTGGATGCGCGGCTCGGTCGTGCGCTCCTGGCTCTGTGAGCTGGCCGCCAACGCCTTCGAGCAGGAAGGCAATGACCTTGCCGCGCTGGAGCCGGTCGTCGCCGAGTCCGGCGAGGGCCGCTGGACGGTTGAGGACGCCGTCGAGAAGCGCATCCCGCTGCCGGTCATCACCGCGGCGCTCTTCACGCGCTATGAGACGCAGAGCCGTGGCGACTTCGCCGCCAAGGTCAACGCCGCGCTGCGCGCGCAGTTCGGCGGCCACGCGGTGCAGCGCCGAGCCGACGGCTAAGCGACCGATGGCAACCGACGTCAAGCTGGGCGAGACGCCCGACAACCCGCTCGTGGAGGGCCTAGAGCGGCTCCCGGTGCATCCCACCACGCTGGTGATCTTCGGCGCAACGGGCGACCTGGCCCGGCGCAAGCTGCTGCCGGCGATCTACAACCTCGCCCACGAGGGCGCGCTGCCGGAGCGCTTCAACCTCGTCGGCAGCTCGCGCAGCGAGATGAGCCACGACGAGTTCAACGAGCAGGCGGCCGAGGCGATCCGCCAGTTCAGCCGTCGCGAGCCCGACGAGACGGTGCTCAAGGAGCTGCTCTCCAACGTCCGCTACGTCGCCGGCACGTTCGACGAGGACTCGGTCTACGAGCAGCTCGGCGAGCATCTCGATGCCTACGACAAGGACGCCGGCCAGCCGCTCAACCGCGCGTTCTACCTCTCGACCGCTCCGGAGTTCTTCCCGGTCATCATCGGGCAGCTGGGCAAGCACAAGCTCAACCGCCACGAGGGCGCCGAGGTCCGGGCGATCATCGAGAAGCCGTTCGGCACGACGCTGGCCGAGGCCAAGGCGCTCAACCGCCACGTGCTGTCGGTCTTCAAGGAGCGCCAGCTCTTTCGCATCGACCACTACCTCGGCAAGGAGACCGTCCAGAACGTCATGGCGTTCCGGTTTGCCAACGGCCTCTTCGAGCCCGTCTGGAACCGCAACTACATCGACCGCGTCGAGATCACCGCCGCCGAGGATCTGTCGATCGGGACGCGCGCCGGCTACTACGACCACGCGGGCGCGCTGCGCGACCTCGTCCAGAACCACATGCTGCAACTGCTGTGCAACGTGGCGATGGAGCCGCCGGTGCACTTCGAGGCCGACGAGATCCGCGACGAGAAGGTCAAGGTCTTGCGCTCGGTCATCAAGCCGACGCCGGAGACCGTCGACGACATCGCCGTCCGCGCCCAGTACACCAAGGGCACGGTCGGCGGCGAGCAGGTCAAGGGCTACCTCGAGGAGGACGGCGTCCCGTCGGACTCCAACACCGAGACCTACGCCGCCATCCGGTTGGAGATCGACAACTGGCGCTGGGCCGGCGTCCCGTTCTACCTGCGCACCGGCAAGTCTCTGGCGCGCAAGGTGACCGAGATCGCCATCACCTTGAAGCCGGTGCCGCATCTCGCCTTCGCGCAGGAGGGCTCGGTCGGCGTGCAGCCCAACCAGCTGATCCTCACGATGCAGCCCAACGAGGGCGTGTCGCTCTCGCTCGGCGCGAAGATCCCCGGCACGCGCATGCGGATCCGCCCGGTCAACATGGAGTTCTTGTACGGCACGTCGTTCATGTCGCAGTCGCCGGAGGCCTACGAGCGGCTGATCCTCGACGCAATGCGCGGCGACGCCACGCTCTTCACCCGCAACGATGAGGTCGAGGCCCAGTGGGAGATCTGCGACCCGATCGTCACAAAGTGGGAGGCGACGCCGGGGCCGCTGCCGACCTACGAGGCCGGCACGCAGGGGCCGGCCGAGGCCGACAAGCTGCTCGAGCACGGCGCGCAGTGGCGCGCGATCTAGATGGCCACCGTCGACACCGTCTGGCGCGCGACCGACACGAAGCCCGGCGACATCGACGCCGCGCTGCGCTCGTCGCTCTCGCAGATCCACCGCGACAACGCCGGCTACGTGCCGGCGCGCGTGCTCAACCTCGTCTGCGTCGTCAACAAGGAGTACAGCGGCGAGATCGCCAACCGGCTGCGCCGCGTCGGCCGCTACCACCCGTCGCGCACGATCGTCTGCTCGGTCGAGCCCGGGCGCACGACGCTCGACGCCGTCGCGACGATCGCCGCGCCGTCGGAGGTGACCGACGGACAGATCGGCCTGCTGCGCGAGACGATCGTCGTCGAGTGCGGCGAGCGCCACCTTCCGCATCTAGACCGGATCGTCGACCCGCTCGTCGTCACCGACCTGCTCACCTGCGTCTGGGCGCCGCACGGTCACAACGAGGCGGTCGACTCGCTGCTGGACCTCGCGCAGATCGTGTTGCTCGACAGCGTCGACGATCCCGAGCCCGCCGACGCGCTGCGCCGCGGCCGCGACCTGTCGGAGAAGGTCTACGTGGTCGACCTCGCGTGGCTGCGGTCGACGCCGTGGCGCGAGCGCATCGCCGCGACGTTTGACCCGGATCCGCTGCGGCCCGAGCTGCGCACGATCTCCTCGGTGACGATCCGCCATCACCCCGACTCGGCGGCCGCGGCGCTGCTGCTGATCGGCTGGCTGGCCTCGCGCCTGGACTGGCAGACCACGCCGCTGATGGCCCACCGCGGGCTCGTCCTCGAGGGCTCGGCCCATGCCCGCCGTCAGGACATCAAGATCCGGCTGGAGCCCGACCCGACGCTGCAGGTCCGCGGCCTCGCGGGCCTGACGCTGGAGACCGCCTCCGGCCGCTCCTACTCCCTGGACCGCGGCCCCGGCGGCCTGCGCGCCCGCTACCACCACAAGCGCGGCACCGAGCGCGAGTGGACGATCCTCGGCGCATCCCGCGGCGAGTCCGGCATCCTCGGCGAAGGCATCCGCCAGGCCCTGCTGCGCGATCCGACCTACACGCCGGCGCTCAAGGCGGCGGCGACGCTGCTGCCCTAGTCGGCGGCCCGCCGCGCGCGCTCGAGATCGACGATGTCCAGCCGATCCTGCGGCCGGTCAGCGGCCGACTTCATGGCCACGAGATCATCGATGCCCGCGAACACCAACTGCCCGACACCGGGCAGCTCGTCGGTCACAGCGCGGGAGCGCAGCTCGCCGTAGCTGCGGACGCCCGCCACGTCCTGCATCACGTCCAGCCGCCCGAAGCGCGTCCGCAGGACCCAGTTGCCGCCAAGCGCCAGGCCCGCCTCGTCGAGAGCGATCCCGATCTCGGCCGGGTCGAAGTCGTCGGCCAGCAGTGGTTCAGCGTCAAGCGTCCGCAGCGCGTCGGCCAGCCGCGACAAGTTCGCGGGCTGCCACTGGATGGCCAGCTTGACGGGCAGATCGGGTCCTGCTTGCAAGGTGTGTGAGCGTCTGGCTAAGTGCGAACGCCGTCTGCATACGTTCCGCCCGCGTCACTGCCAGGGCCTCGCGCAGCTCGGCGTCGCTCACATTGCCGCGGGCGCCGAGCTCAGGCCGCAGCGATGGCAGCCGTCGCCCTGCTGAAGACACCGCTTAATCCTCCAGCACCACGACCGGCAGCCGCCGGTCCGTGAAGCCCGCGTAGTGCTCGGACGGCGGGTAGATGTCCACGAACGCCGCGAAGAGGCGGTCGTACTCCTCGCCGGCGGCCTCGCGCCAGCGCAACCGCCGGCGGCGGCCGCGGATCAGGATCTCGACCGTCTCAGCCGCGCGCAGGTTCAACCACCAGGCGGGCGTCCGGTCGTTGCCGGCGTTGGCGGCCAGCAGGACGACGCGGTCGTCATCCTTCACATACAACAACGGCGTTTGCCGGACCTTGCCCGACTTGCGCCCGATCGTCACCAGGACGAGCACGGGCGCCCCAAGCCACTTGGCGCCGACCAGGCCGCGGGTGCGGCGCAGGGTCCCGGCATGGATCCGGCCCCATGCGCGGCCGATGGGTCCTGACCGCGCGGCGTAGTGGGAGGCGAGGGCGATCCAGCGCTGCATGGAGGCCACCGTACTGGGCCCGCCGTCCAGCACGGACGCGGAAACGACGGGACCGTCAAGTAGGTTCCCTGCGCAATGCGCCAGATCGTCGGCGATGTGCCCCTGGGCGGAAGCCCCTTCCCGCCCATCGCGGAGTACGCCTTCCTCTCCGATTGCGAGACGACCGCGCTGGTCGCGCCCAGCGGCGCGATCGAGTGGCTGTGTCTCCCGCGCATGGACGGGCCGTCGGTCTTCGGCGCGATCCTCGACCGCGACGCGGGCAGCTTTCGCCTCTCCCCCGTCGACCAGACGGTGCCCGCCGGCCGGCGCTACGTGCCCGGCACGATGATCGTCGAGACCACCTGGGGCACGCGTACCGGCTGGGTCATCGTCCGCGACGTGCTGCTGATCGGCCCGTGGCACCACGAGGACGACCGCTCCCAGTCACACCGCCGCAGCCCGACCGACAACGACGCCGACCACGTGCTGCTGCGCACGCTGCGCTGCGTCAACGGGTCGGTCGAGATGAACCTCGAGTGCTCGCCCGTCTTCGACTACGGCGAGACGCACCCCACGTGGGAGTACACCGCCGACGGCTATCACCGTGCGAAGGCCACGGCGCCCGGCAGCAATCTCGAGCTCCACCTGACCAGCGACCTTCGCCTCGGCTTCGAGGGCCACCGCGCCCGCGCCCGCACGACGATGCGCGACGGCGACACGGCCTACGTCGCGCTGTCGTGGTCGACCCACGGCGCGCCGCAGTCCTATGACGAGGCCTACAGCCACCTCGTCCGCACTGCCGACTTCTGGCACGAGTGGCTCGCCCACGGCGACTTCCCCGATCATCCGTGGCGCGGCTACCTGCAGCGCAGCGCGCTGACGCTCAAGGGCTTGTCCTACGCACCGACCGGCGCGATCGTCGCCGCGTCGACCACCTCGCTGCCCGAGACGCCCGGCGGCGAGCGCAACTGGGACTACCGCTACTCCTGGATCCGCGACTCGACCTTCGCGCTCTGGGGCCTCTACACGCTCGGCTTCGACTGGGAGGCCAACGACTTCTTCTACTTCATCGCCGACGTCGCCGGCGAAGGCGCGACCGGCGACCTGCAGATCATGTACGGGATCGGCGGCGAGAAGGATCTGACCGAGCGCACGCTCGACCACCTCGACGGCTACGAGGGCGCCAAGCCGGTGCGGATCGGCAACGGGGCGTTCGACCAGCAGCAGCACGACGTCTGGGGCGCGATCCTCGACTCGATCTACCTCCACACCAAGTCGCGCGATGCGCTGCCCGAGACCGTCTGGCCGCTGCTCTGCCGCTTGGTCGAGGCGGCCATCGAGAACTGGCGGCTGCCCGACCGCGGCATCTGGGAAGTCCGCGGCGAGCCTCAGCACTTCGTCTCCTCCAAGGTGATGTGCTGGGTCGCCTGTGACCGCGGCGCGCGGCTGGCGCGGCTGCGCGAGGACCACGAGCGCGCGGCCCGCTGGCAGGCCGCGGCCGACGAGATCCGCGCCGAGGTCATCGACCGCGGCACCGACGAGCGCGGCGTGTTCGTCCAGCACTACGACACCGATGCGCTGGACGCCTCGTGCCTGCTGATGCCGCTCGTGCGCTTCCTGCCCGCCGACGACCCGCGCATCGTCGCGACCGTCAACGCGATCGCCGACGAGCTGACCGAGGACGGCCTGGTCCTGCGCTACCGCGTCGAGGAGACCGATGATGGCCTCAGCGGCGAGGAGGGCTCGTTCACGATCTGCTCGTTCTGGCTGGTCAGCGCGCTGGCCGAGATCGGAGAAACGCGGAGAGCCCGCGAGCTGTGCGAGAAGCTGTTGAGCTATGCGTCGCCCCTGCTGCTGTACGCCGAGGAGATCGACCCGCGCTCGGGCCGCCATCTCGGCAACTTCCCGCAGGCCTTCACCCATCTCGCGCTCATCAACGCCGTCATGCACGTGATCCGCGCCGACCAGGAGCTCGCCACCGCCCAGCACCCGCTGGATGCGAGCGCCTAGGAGGGAGTCTCCATGCCCGTCCAACTCGTCCGCACGCCCGACGCCGAGAGCCTCGCCCGCCACGCCGCACGGGACCTCGTCACCACGATCCAGGATGCGCGCGAGGCGCGCGGCGTCGCCCACGTCTGCCTGGCCGGCGGCACCTCGCCGATGCGCTGCTACGAGCTGCTCGATGGGCAGCTCGACGACTGGAGCGCGGTCCACCTCTGGTACGGCGATGAGCGCTGCGTGCCGTTCGACGACCCGGAGTCCAACCACGGCCAGGTCAAGGAGCGCCTGCGCGCGCGCGGCGCGGTCTGGCATCCGATGCCCGCGACGCTCGGACCGTCGGAGGGCGCGATCGAGTACAGCCGTGCGCTCGGCGACACCGTCCTGGACATCACCCATCTCGGCATGGGCCCCGACGGCCACACCGCCTCGCTCTTTCCCAACCACCCGCTGCTGGGCGCCCATGGCATTGCGGTCGGGATCAGCGACTCGCCCAAGCCGCCGCCGCAGCGCATCACGCTGACGCTGCCCAAGCTCAACGCGTCGCGCCGGATCGTGTTGATGGTCACCGGTGAGGGCAAGTCGGAGGCCCTGGCGCGCGTCATGGCCGGCCCCGACCGCACCTACCCCGCGTCGCTGCTGGACCGCGCCAAGCTGCTGGTCATGGCCGACAACGCCGCCCTGCCGGCCTAGGCCGATGGCCGCCGAGGTCTGGCTGATCCGCCACGCCGAGACCGCCTGGTCGAAGGCCGGGCGGCACACGGGCCGCACCGACATCCCGCTGACCGAGGAAGGGCGCGCGCACGCCGCGACGCTGCGCGCACGGCTCGGCGACACGACGTTCGCCGCCGTGTTCGTCAGCCCGTTGCAGCGAGCGCGCGAGACCGCCGCGCTGGCCGGCCTTGGCGATGCGGCGCAGCCTCGCGACGAGCTGCTCGAGTACGACTACGGCGACTACGAGGGCATCACCACCGACGAGATCCGCCAAGCGCGGCCGGGCTGGTACCTGTGGCGCGACGGTGCGCCCGGCGGCGAGCAGCCCGACGACGTCGGCGCCCGCGCCGACCGCATCATCGCCGAGGCGCTCTCGGTCGACGGCGACGTGGCCCTGGTCGCCCACGGCCACGTCCTGCGCGTCATCGGCGCGCGCTGGACCGAGCAGCCGGCGAGCTTCGCCGGACGGCTCGCGCTGGGAACCGGTGCGCTGTGTCGCCTGGGCTTCGAACGCGAGGTCCGCACCATCCGCGCCTGGAACGTCTGAGCGCCGCTGGATCACCGCCCTGGACGTCCGTATGAGGCCCGATGTCCGCATCTGGACACTGTGCCCCGCTCATGCCCACCGTCCACGCCAAGAAGCGCAAGCCGGTCAAGAAGAAGCACAAGGCCGCCCCCAAGCGCACCTGCAAAACCGTCACCAAGAAGGTGCACGGCAAGAAGAAGCACGTCAAGGTCTGCAAGCCGGTCAAGAAGAAGAAGGTGGTGCGCAAGCCCGCGCACACCCCGATCGGCTACAAGCCCACCGCTCCCGCCTTCCCGCCGTCGACGCCGATCGATCCTGGCGCCGGCCCCTCCCCCAACCCGCCGGCAGACCCGGCGGGTTCGTGGACCCCGCCGCCCGCGGTCCCCATGTCCGCCCGCCAGGCCGAGCGCCTGCTGTGGCGCGCGGGCTTCGGCCCCAAGCCCGGCGATGTCGCCCGTGTCGCCGCGATGGGCCTGGATGCCGCGATCGCCGAGCTGGTCCATCCGGTCGGCGAGGCGACGCTCGTCGGCCCCGCGGCCAACGACGGCGACGGCGGCGCGCTGCAGCCCTACGACCTCTACGGCCACGATCACCTGTGGTGGCTGGACCGCATGGTCCGCAGCGACCAGCCGCTGGTCGAGCGCATGGCGCTGGTCTGGCACGACTGGTTTGCCTGCAACCGCGACAAGGTGCAGATCGACCTGCTGCTGGGCCAGAACGCGCTCTTTCGCCGCTCGGCGCTGGGCTCGTTCGCCAACCTGTTGCGCGACGTGACGGTCGACCCGGGGATGCTCACGTTCCTCGACGGCATCGACAACCGCAAGGGCTCGCCGAACGAGAACTTCGCCCGCGAGGTCATGGAGCTGTTCACGCTCGGCGCCGACCGCGGGGCCTACACCGAGACCGACATCCGCCAGGCCGCCAAGGCGCTGACCGGCTGGGTCGCCGACTACGTCGACGGCGTCGGCCTGACGAACTTCCGCTTCGACCCGACGCGGCACGACAACACCACCAAGTCGATCTTCGGCAACTCGGGGAACTTCTCGTGGCAGGACGTCTGCAACCTCTGCCTCCAGAACCCGCTGCACCCGTCGTTCTTCGTGACCAAGTTGTGGTCCTACTTCGTGCCGGTGGCGCCCGACGGCCCGACGCAGGCCACGCTGCAGGCGGCCTACGTCAACTCCGGCTATCAGGTCACGCCGGTGCTGGAGCTGATCTTCCGCCATCCCGTCTTCCTCGACGGGCCGGCGATGGTCAAGCCACCGGTGGTCGCCAACGCCGGCCTGCTGCGCGCGCTCGGTCGCCCCATCGACACCGATGAGTGGGCCTACCTCAGCGGTGAGACCGGCCAGACGCTCTTCGAGCCGCCGAACGTCAGCGGCTGGGACGACACGCGCTGGATGGACACCTCGACCTGGCGCGGGCGCTGGCACGTGACGGGTGTCGCACTGGCCCCGACGCAGCTGTCGACCTCGGCGCCGAACACCTACTCCGACACCGAGGACGGCGCGACCGCCGTCGCCGCAGCGCTGGCCGCCGTCGGCAACCCGGCGCTCAGCGCGGAGACTGTAACCAACATTAAAGCCTTCGCAGCTAGCGCTCTTCCGGGCTCGATGAACGCCACCCAGAAGCGCACCTACCGGGCGATGCGCCAGAACGCGCTGCGCCTGCTGATCCTGACCTCCGCCGACGCCCAGACCTGCTGAGACGACTCCCATGGCTCCCCGCAACTGCTGTAACGAGTTCACCCGCGCGCGCTTCCTGCAGCGCTCGGCCGCCAGCGCCGGCGCCGGTCTGCCGGCGATCGAGGCGGGTATGCCCGCGCCCGCGGGCACCGGGCTGAACCGGCGCACGTTCATCTCGCGCACGCTCGGCGGCGCGCTGGCCGTCTACGGCGGCTCGAAGCTCGGCGTCGACGCCTTCGAGGCCGGCATCGCCAACGCGGCGGGCGACCCGAGCCGCGTGCTCGTCTCGGTCTTCCTCGGCGGCGGGATGGACGGGCTGAGCGTGCTCGCCCCCGTCGGCGATTCCCAGTACACGACGCTGCGCCCGACGCTGAAGACCGACCCTGATGCAACGCGGACCTTCGCCGAGGACCCCAACCTGCAGTGGACGGCCGCGGCGGACTCGCTGCGCACGCTGCACGGCGAGGGCAAGGTCACCGTGATGCCGGCGATCGGCTACGACCACCCCAACCAGTCGCACTTCACCAGCCGCCACTTCTGGGAGGTCGGCGAGCTCAGCGTCGACGGCAACTTCGGCTGGCTCGGCCGCTTCCTCGATCAGCACGGCGTGCCCGACAACCCGCTGCAGGGCCTGTCGATGAACTCGTACCTGTCGCCCGGTCTGGCCGCCGCGCAGGTGCCGGTCGCCGCGGTCTACCGGCCCGACCAGTTCGGCTTGTACGTGCCGGGCGTCGGCAACCCGGTGCTCGCGCCGATGTACGGCGCCATCGGCGGCCTGGGCGCGCTGCCCACCAGCGACCAGGCGCTGGGTCAGGCGCGGCTGGTGGCGACCGAGGTCGACTCGATCCGCACGACGCTGCTGCCCTATCAGGGCAACGCCGTGCCGCACGCCACCAGCTACGGCACCGACGACTTCGGGCGCAAGTTGGAGGTCTTGGCCTCGATGCTCGCCGCCAACGTGCCGGTCCGCGCCGTCGCGGTCGACGCGCCGGGCTCCTGGGACTCGCACTCCGACCAGGCCAACACGATCGGCCGCGACGTGCAGAACGCCTTCGACACGCTGCTGGCCTTCCAGCGCGACATCGAGGCGCGCGGCATCGCCGACCGCGTCCTGATCCACGTCTGGACCGAGTTCGGCCGCCGCCCGCAGGAGAACGCCGGCGGCACCGACCACGGCGCGGCCGGCACCTCGTTTGTCATCGGCACCAAGGCCGCGGGCCAGATGGTCGGCGAGTTCCCGGGCCTGACGTCGCTGGATCCGCAGAGCAACCTGATGGTCACCAGCGACTTCCGCGGTGTCTACTGCTCGCTGCTGGAGCAGTGGTACGGCGTCGACGCGGCGCCGATCATCCCGGGCGCGTCGTCGTTCGCACGACCGGCGGTCGTCGCCGCGTAGCGCGCCGCTGCGGGCGGGCTACCGCTCGCAGGCGATGCCGTCGTGGTCGGCGTCGAGGCGGTAGTGGTCGTTGCCGACCGACCGGAACGGGCCTGAGACGTAGTAGGGCCCGTTGCCGCTGCCGCCCGCGCAGTCGTAGTCGCTGACGTTGGGCTTCAAGCAGCGTCCCTTGTAGTTGGGATCGCACTTGTGCTTGGCGGCGACGGTGCCGTGCGCGACGGGCGCCGACAGGCCGGCGACGGCGCAGATGGACAGAGCGATGAGGGTTTGGCGCGAAGGCATTGGCGGCGACACTAAAGCGTTGCTCACCAACTTGCCCCGTCGATGGACCAGTTTCCGATTTCTGATGCTAAGTGGTACTGACTCAGCCCGTTTGCGGGGGTTTCTGCCCGCCTGCGACCATGTGCTCGTGAGCCGCCGCGACCTCCTCCACGTCCTCACCGCGCTGGCCGAGCTGGCCGGCGGTGAAGCCGGCGTCCCCGTGACCGTCGCAGCGCTCGACGAGGCCATCGGCCGCGGCCGCGCCGACATGCGCACGCCGCTCAACCTCACCTCGCTGGCCGCCGACGGCCTGGCAGAGCCGGCCGACGACGGCACGTGGTCCCTGACCGAGGCCGGCGCCCAACGCCACCGCGAAGACGAGGACTACGCGGGGCGCTGAGGCTCAGGCGTTGTTGGTGTTCAGCGCAGACGCCGGTCGGCGGTGCGCGGCGCGATTTGTTGGCAGTGAGGAGCGGCATCGCGCCTCGGGCGCTGGCTCGTCGTCCGCCGAGGGTGGGCCTGTCGAGCGCGACCACATCGCGCCAGGCAGGCCCGCCCCGCCGGGGCCGCTAGCGGATGACCGATCTCGTCCCGGATCGCCCATGTGCGCCACCACGGCGGCCCGGCCATATCGGCCCTGCCTCGCACCGCCCTCAGCGCCTCTCACCCTCGGTGCCGACGAACCCCGCCGCGCAGCACCCAACGCGCCCCGCACTGGGCGCCACCAACGCCCGGCACAACGACATCGAGGGACGATTGATGGTCGGAGAGCGACCATCGTTCGTCCCTCGACGCCGGATCGGGGCTTGGCGACGCTAGATCACGCTCACGCCGGGATCAGCTCGCGGTCCTGGGCGGCCTCGGCCTCCTCGGACGGGACCGGCGCGGCGACCGCGACGGACGCCTCGTGGCCGAGCGACGGCAACCACTCCAGCCAGCGCGGCAGGTACCAGTTCCAGTCGCCCAGGAGCTTCATGGTGGCGGGCAGCAGCACGGCGCGCACGAGCGTCGCGTCGACGAGGATGGCGGTCGCCAGCCCCACGCCCATCATCTTGAAGTCCAGGTAGCTCAGGGTCGCGAAGATCCCGAACACCGCGACCATCACGACCGCCGCGCTGGTGACCGTGCCGGCCGTCGTCTTGATGCCGTGCGCGACCGCGTCCTCGGTCTTCATGCCGCGATCGAACGCCTCGCGGACCCGGCTGAGGATGAACACGTGGTAGTCCATCGACAACCCGAAGAGGATCACGAACAGGAACATCGGCAGCCAGCTGGTGACCGATCCCGTGGACTGGAAGCCCAGCAGCTTCTCGCCGTGGCCGTCCTGGAAGACCCACGTCAGCACGCCGTAGGCGGCGCCGACCGACAGCAGGTTCAACACGATGGCCTTGACCGGGATCACGATCGAGCGGAACGTCATCATCAACAGCAGGAACGCGAGGCTCAGCACGAAGCCGAAGACGATCGGCCAGCGGGACTTCATGAGGTCGTTGAAGTCCTTGGAGCCGGCGGTCATGCCCGTCACGTAGGCCTTGGTCCCGGCCGCATCGGCGAACTTCGGCACGACCTCGCCACGAAGGGTCGCGAGAGCATCATTGGACGCCTTGTCGGTGCCCGTGCCCAGGATCGGCAGGCTGATCTGCATGACCGTCTTGTCGGCCGAGACCGTCACGTCGACGGGCTCCTTGACCTGGCCGGTCGCGATCGCGTCGCGCTTCAGCTGCTTGACCGCAGCCGTGATCTTCGGCGACGTGACGTCCTTGGCCTTGATGACGACCTCGGCGGGGATCTCGCCGCCGGGGAACGCGGCCTGCATCTTGTCGTAGACCTTCATGATCGGCAGCGAGCGCGGGATCGCCTCGGTGCCGCTGTCGGCGGTGTGCATGTGCAGCACCGGCGACGCCATGACCAGCAGCAGCGCGGTCGCCGAGACGACCGAGACGACCGGATGGCGCAGCACGCGGTCGAGCACGAAGTTCCACGCGCGCCCGCCGCTGTCGATGTCGCGCGTGCGGGCGGCGCTCATGCGCTTGCCCAGGAACGGGATGCGGCCCCGCTCCATCCACTTGCCCGAGCCCGACAGCAGCGCCGGGATCACGGTGACCGAGCCGATCATCGCGACGAAGACCACCAACATGGCGCCGATGCCCAGCGCGGTGAACGTGGAGTCGCCGGCCAGCAGCATCCCGGCCATGGCGGTGATGACCGTCACGCCGGAGATCAGGACGGCCCGGCCCGACGTCGCGGCGGCGATCGCCACGGCGTCCTTGGCCGAATGGCCGCGGGCCTTCTCCTCACGCTCACGGCGCAGGTAGAAGAGCGAGTAGTCGACGCCGACCGCCAACCCCACCAACAACACCACTTCGTTGATGAAGTCGTTGAGCGACACCAGATGGCTGATCGGGCCGAGGAGGCCGATCGTCCCGACCACCGCGGTGACGCCGAGCAGCAGCGGCACGCCGGCGGCGACGAGCGCGCCGAAGGTCAGCACGAGGATGATCAGCGTGACCGGGATCGACAGCATGCCGGCCTGCGCGAAGTCGTCGCCGAAGGCCTTGTTGAGGGCCTTGTCGGCGCTGGCGTCGCCGAACTGGCCGACGAACATCGCCGGATGCTGGTCACCGGCGGCCTTGACGGCGTTCTCGACGGCGTCGACGCGCTTCTCAGCGAGATCGCTGTCGCCGTTGATGTCGAACGTCACCAGCGCCGAGCGACCATCAGCAGAGATCTGCCCGGTGTTGCCGGCGCCGTACGGCGACTTGACTCCGACCACGCCCGGCTGGCCCGAGACGCCCTTGACGACGTCATTGACGGTGGCGCGGAAGGCAGGATCGCGAGCGGTCGTGCCGCTCTCAGCTGGTGCCTGGACCAGGACGGTCTCACCAGCACGGTCGGGGTAGGCGTTGTCCACGATGCGGTCGGCCGTGGCCGAGTCGCCATGGCCGCTGTTGTCGTCTGACGGCGTCACGGTGCCGACGGCGCTGCCGATAAAGAGCGCAATCGCGACGAAGACGAGCCAGCCGGCGATCGCCTTGCCGCGGTTGCGGGTGCTCCAGCGGCCGATGCGCGCGGCCAGGGAGCGGGAGTGCTGAGCTGAGGAGGAAGGGGAGGAGGTCATGGCCAGGAGCATCGTCGGAGGCGTGCCGCGGCGCCATGCGGGGGCCCGGCGTCTGCGACGGGGGGAAACCCCACCCCCACCCTTAGGGGTCCGTCAGGGCTGGACCGTTGGGCAGGTCTTCGTGCAGGAACCAGGCGCCGGCGCCGATACTGTGGACGGTCGACCAATCACCCTGCGGTCCTGTCCCCCGCGGCCGATCACCCAGAGAACCCACTCATGGATCCGCACATCGACCTCGCCACCGCGCCCGTCACGCCGGACACCGAAGACTCCCCGCCGCGCGCGGGCGCGATGGACCCCGGCTTCGTCGAGGTCCGGGACACCACCCCGTTCGTCGAGCGCACCCCGGTGCGCTCCGCGTTCCCGCCGATCGCCGACTACGGCTACCTCAGCGACTGCCACACCGGCGCGCTCGTGGCGCCCGACGGCACGATCGAGTGGCTCTGCCCGCCGCGCTTTGACTCCCCCAGCGTCTTCGGCGCGATCCTCGACCGTTCGGCCGGCGGCTTCCGCCTCGGGCCGTCGGCGATGGGCGTCCCCGCCGGCCGCCGCTACGAGCCCGGCACGATGATCCTGGAGACCACGTGGATGACGCCCACGGGCTGGGTCGTCGTCCGCGACGCGCTCGTCATCGGCCCGTGGCGCGAGCGCACCCAGGGCTCGACGACCGCGCACACGCGCCCGCCGGCCGACTACGAGGCCCATCACGTCCTCGTCCGCACGATCACCTGCATCCACGGCAACGCCCAGATCGAGCTGCTCTGCGAGCCGATGTTCGACTACGGCCGCGTGCCGGCGACGTGGTCGACTGTCCCGAACGACTCCTACGCCTTCGACGCCACCGACGGTGGCCCCACGCTGCGGTTGATGTCGGACCTCAACCTCGGGATCGAGGGTGGCCTGGCCCGCGCACGCCATCGCATCGAGAAGGGCGAGACGCGCTTCTGCGCGCTCTCGTGGTCGCGCCTGCTCGACGGACCGCGCACCGCCGAGGAGGCGACCGCCGCGCTGACCGCGACGAGCGAGTACTGGCGCGGCTGGCTCGCCGACGCCGACTTCCCCGACCACCGCTGGCGCAACCACCTGGAGCGCAGCGCGCTGACGCTCAAGGGGCTGACCTACGCGCCGACCGGCGCGCTGGTCGCCGCGCCCACGACCTCGCTGCCCGAGACGCCCGGCGGCGAGCGCAACTGGGACTACCGCTTCACCTGGATGCGCGACGCGACCTTCACGCTCAGCGGCCTGCACTCCCTCGGGCTGAACTGGGAGGCCGACGACTTCATCCAGTTCGTCGCCGACCTCGGCCGCAACGAGGACGGCGCGCTGCAGATCATGTACGGGATCGGCGGCGAGCGAGAGCTGGAGGAGCAGACGCTCGACCACCTCACCGGCTACGAGGGCGCCCAGCCGGTCCGGATCGGCAACGACGCCTACCGCCAGCGCCAGAACGACGTCTTCGGGGCCGTGCTGGATTCCTTCTGGCTGCACGCCAAGGAGTACGGGCACAACTCGGCGCGCCTGTGGCCGGTCATCCACGACCAGGTCGAGCAGGCGATCGCCTCCTGGCGGCTGCCCGACCAGGGCATCTGGGAGTCGCGCGGCGACCCCCAGCACTACGTCTCGAGCAAGTTGATGTGCTGGGTCGCGCTGGACCGCGGCGCCCGTCTCGCCGCCCGCCGCGGCAAGAACGAAATCGCTGATCGCTGGCGCCTGGTCGCCAACGAGATCCATGCCGAGATCATGGAGCGCGGCATCGACGAGAACGGCCGCTTCACGCAGTTCTACGGCTCCAAGAACCTCGACGCCTCGCTGCTGCTGATCCCGCTCGTCCGCTTCCTGCCCCACGACGACGTGCGCGTGCGCAACACCGTCATGGCGATCGCCGACGAGCTGACCGAGAACGGCCTGGTCCTGCGCTACCGCACCGACGAGACCGACGACGGCCTCAGCGGCGAGGAGGGCACCTTCCTGATCTGCTCCTTCTGGCTGGTCAGCGCGCTGATCGAGATCGGCGAGCGCAAGCAGGGCCACCAGCTCTGCGAGCGGCTGCTGTCGCTGGCCTCCTCGCTCGACCTCTACGCCGAGGAGCTCGAGGCCTCCACCGGCCGCCACCTCGGCAACTTCCCCCAGGCCTTCACGCACCTGGCGCTCATCAACGCGGTGATGCACGTCATCCGCGATGAGCAGCAGAACCCCGTGGGCTGACGCCGCAAGGCAGCGCACGCGCGCCGAACCTGGTCGAAGGGGCGAAGCCGACGTTGTAACGTCTGCCCCGTCGGGCATGACGGACCAAGCCATGACGGTCACCCACACCGCCAACGTGGTCGAAGATCTCGCCGCCGTGCGCCAGCGCACGCTGGCGCTGGTCTCGCACCTCGCCACCGAGGACCTCGAGCGGCAGATCGCGCCGATCATGAGCCCGCTCGTCTGGGACCTCGGGCACATCGCGGCATACGAGGACCTCTGGCTGGCCCATCGCCACGCGGGCATGGAGCTGCTGCGCCCCGACCTCGCGGCGCTCTACGACGCCTTCGAGACGCCGCGCGCCGTGCGCGGGGACCTCGAGATCCTCGGGTACGACGACGCCGTCGCCTACCTCGACGAAGTCCGGGCGCGCACGCTCGCTGCGCTGGAGATCACCGGGCCCGACCCGGTCCTGCACGAGATGGTCCTCCAGCACGAGCTTCAGCACACCGAGACGATGCGCCAGGCGATGGCCATCGCCGGCCTGCTGGCGCCCGGTGAGCCGACGCTGCCGCCGCTGACCACGCCCGAGGGCTGGCTGCACGTCGCCGCCGGCACGCACGCGCTCGGCGCGAGCGACGCGGTCTTCTCCTACGACAACGAGCGGCCGCGCCACGCGGTCGACGTCGACGCCTTCGCCATCGCGCTGCGGCCGGTCACCAACGCCACCTGGCTGCACTTCGTCGAGGGCGGCGGCTACGTGCGCCGCGAGTGGTGGTCCTCGGAGGGCTGGGCGTGGAAGGAGGAGTACGACATCACGCACCACGCCTCCGTGGCGGCCGGAGATCCTGACGCTCCGGCCTGCCACACCTCGTACTTCGAGGCAGAGGCCTTGGCCCGGTGGTGCGGAGCACGGCTCCCCACCGAGGCCGAGTGGGAGAAAGCTTCAGCCCGCCTCGACGGCGTCGGGCACGTGTGGGAGTGGACCGCCTCGACCTTCGGCGGCTATCCCGGCTTCGAGGCCTTTCCGTACCGCGAGTACTCCGAAGTCTTCTTCGGTGACCGGTACCACGTCTTGCGCGGCGGCTCCTGGGCGACGCATCCTCGCGTCGCCACCGCCACGTTCCGCAACTGGGACCTCCCCGAGCGACGGCAGATCTTTGCCGGCGTGCGGCTGGCCCGCGACCTCGGAGAGCCAACCTGATGGACTCGATCACCGCAACGACCTGCACCGCCGAGCAACGCATCGTCATTGAGTCGTTCCTCGGCGGCGGCGACCACCGCACGCTGGCCGACGACGTCCTGGACGGGCTCACACGCCCGTTCAAGGAGCTGCCGCCCAAGCACTTCTACGACGCGGTCGGCGCCGAGCTGTTTGACCAGATCTGCGAGCTGCCTGAGTACTACCCGACGCGCTGCGAGCGGGAGATCCTCGAGCAGCGCTCGGCCGAGATCGTGGCGCGCACGGGCGCGGCCGAACTCGTCGAGCTGGGCTCCGGCACCGCCGCCAAGACGCGCCTGCTGCTGGCCGCGATGCACGAGGCCGGCACGCTGGACCGCTACGTGCCGATCGACGTGACCGAGTCAATGGTGCGCGCCAGCGCGCAGCGGCTGGTGGAGGAGTTCGACGGGCTGCGCGTGCACGGCATCGTCGGCGACTTCGAGCGCCATCTCGAGCACGTCCCACCGCCCGTCGACGGCGGCCCGCGCATCGTGGCCTTCCTCGGCGGGACGATCGGCAACTTCACGCCCGGCAGCCGGCGGCGCTACCTGCGCACGCTCTCGCAGCTGCTCGGCCCCGACGACTTCCTGCTCTTCGGCACCGACCTCGTCAAGGACCCCGCGATCATCGAGGCGGCCTACGACGACTCCGCCGGCGTCACCGCGGCATTCAACCGCAACGTCCTGACGGTGCTCAACCGCGAGCTCGACGCGAACTTCGAGCCTGACGCCTACGACCACGTCGCGTTCTTCGACCGCGACCGCGAGTGGATCGAGATGCGCCTGCGCGCGCGGCGCCCCCAGCGCATCCTGATCGGCAAGCTCGGGCTGCGGCTGACCTTCGCCGCGGGCGAGGAGCTGCGCACCGAGATCAGCGCGAAGTTCACGCCCGAGCGCATCCGCGGCGACCTCGCCGCCGCCGGGATGGAGCTCGTGGAGAGCCTCACCGATCAAGCTGGACTCTTCGCGCTGAACCTCGCACGCGTCCGCGCCTGAACCTACCCAGAAGGGGCGGAAGCTCCCCTTCCCACAACGAAGCTCCACTTCTAGACTGTTCGCTCCCGGCCAGGCGGCGCCCAGGCACGGATGACCTGCAGATCAGCGCCGCGGCCGGAAGAGAGCGAAACAGAACCTGGATGCAGCGGCTCCTGCAGAGCGTGGAGAGGCTTGCGCGTCTCGCCCAACGCGACGCGGGTCTGCCCGCGGTCCAACGCGCGCTCGGCGAGGAGCTCGTCACGGTCCTCGGGGTCGACCAGGCGCACGTCATCGTGCTCGACGCCGGCCATCCGGCGCACGGCATCGTCGTGATGCGCGACGGGGGCTCCAACGAGTACGTCCTGCGCCCCGACGACCTGCCCGACGCGCTGCGCTGGGTCGCCGACGCGGGCCAGGCCGCCACGGTCGCCGACGCCAGCGTCGACGGCGCCCTTCCTCAGCAGCTGGTCAAGACCTATGGGTTGCGCTCGGCGGCTGTGCTGCCGCTGGCCGCGGGCGACACCGTGCGCGCCGTCGTCCTGCTCGGCTCGCGAGAGCCCCGTGTGTGGGATCCCGCCGAGCTGCACACTGCGAGCGCTTTGTCAGACCTGGCCGGCACGGCGATCGCCTTGCGCGACGCGCGGCTGGCCGCGGCGATCGATCCGCTGACCGGCTGTCTGAACCACGGCGCGATGCGCGAGCGCCTGTCGGAGGAGATCGCCCGCGCCCGCCGCCAGAACACGCCGCTGGCCGTCACGATCCTCGACCTCGACGACTTCAAGCGCGTCAACGACACCTACGGCCACCCGACCGGCGACGTCCTGCTGCGCCACGTGGCCGAGGCGCTGCGCGCCGAGTACCGCAGCTTCGATCAGGTCGCGCGCTATGGCGGCGACGAGTTCGTCGTGATCCTCCCCAACGTCCGCGGGCCCCGCGCCGACATCGCCGCCGCACGCGCCCTGCGCGTCCTGCGCGAGATCCACATCACCCGCCCCGACGGCGGCCAGGAGGGCATCACCGTGTCCTGCGGCGTCGCCGAGTGGGTCGAGCCCGAGGGTCCGGCCGAGTTGCTGGAACGCGCCGACAAGGCGCTGCGCGGGTCCAAGGCGGCGGGCAAGGACGGCCTCGTCCGGGCGCCGACGCCGACGAGCTGACGTAAATAGGGTCCCGCCCATGGACATCTCCGGAAGTGGTGCACTGGTCGTCGGCGGGGCCTCGGGTCTCGGTGAGGCGACCTCGCGGCGGCTGGCCGAGGCCGGCGCCGTGCTGACGATCGCCGACGTCAACGCCGAGAAGGGCCAGGCGGTTGCCGACGAGATCGGCGCGACGTTCGTCCAGGTCGACGTGCGCGAGGAGGAGCAGGTGCAGGCGGCGGTCGACCAGGCTGCCGCGGCCGACGGCGGGCTGCGGATCGCGATCACCTGCGCCGGCACCGGCTGGGCGCAGAAGATCGCCAACTCCAACGGCCCGCACCCGCTGCAGCCGTTCGAGATCATCATCGCCATCAACTTGATCGGCACCTTCAACGTGCTGCGGCTGGCGTCGGCCGCGATGATCGGCAACGAGCCCAACGCCGACGGCGAGCGCGGCGTGCTCATCAACACGGCCTCGGTCGCGGCGTTCGACGGCCAGATCGGCCAGGTCGCCTACTCGGCGTCCAAGGGCGGCGTCGTCGGCATGACGCTGCCGGTCGCCCGCGACCTGGCGCAGTACGGCATCCGCGTCAACACGATCGCACCCGGCCTGTTCGACACGCAGTTGCTCGCGGCGCTGCCGGAAGAGGCACGCGAGTCGCTCGGCAAGACGATCCCCTTTCCCCCGCGCCTCGGCCGTCCGTCGGAGTACGCGCAGCTGGCCGAGCAGATCGTGGTCAACCCCATGCTGAACGGGGAGACGATCCGGTTGGACGGGGCGATCCGGATGGCGCCGCGGTAAGACGCTCGACGACACCGAACCCGCGCACATCGCGGGTTCGGTGTCGTTCGTCGCTCAGGCGAGCTTCACCGTCAGCGTCCGCCGCGCCGTCGTCGCCTTGGCGCTGGCGCGGCGCCGGACGGAGACGGTGAGCGTCGCGCGCACGCCGCCGTGCGCGCGACGCAGTGCGCGGGTCCCGGCCTTGGTGAGCTTCAGGCGAATGGTGCGGGTGCCGGCGCGCAGGGTCGCGCTGCCGGTCGCCACCACCGTCTTGCCCAGGCGCAGCGTCGCCTTCGCCGACCCCGAGAGGTTGAGGACCACGGTCGCGGTCGTGTGACCGGAGCGGAAGGTCAGAGCGCGGGCGCCGAGGCGGACACGAAGGGCGATCGTGCCGCCGGAGCTGGGACCCGCGCCCGCGCCCTGCTCGCCGCCACCCGACGGGGTGGCCGTCCCGCCGGTCCCGCCCGAACCGGAGCCCGTCGAGGGGCTCCCGGGCTTGGGTGACGTCGGTGGCGTCGTTCCGCCGCCGCCCGTTGCGCCGCCACCGGTCCCACCGCCGCCGGTGCCGCCGCCACCCGTGCCGCCACCACCGCCGGTCGTCGGCCCCTGAGCGACGGACACAACATGGGTCGTCGTGGGCGAGGTCTCGTGGCTGTCGTCGACGTAGCGCAGCCCGACGTTGTAGCTCCCCACCGAGGTGTAGGTCTTCGACGGCGCGGCGCCCGTGGCCTCGAAGATGCCATCGCCGTTGAGATCCCACTCGTAGCGCACGACCGTGCCGTCTGGATCGGTGAACGGCCCCGGCGTGAACGTCACGGGCTGCCCGGTCTTCGGGCTCGTCGGTGCCCAGCTGAAGTCGGGCGTCGCGAACGCGTTGCCCGCGATGTGCACGCTGCCCACCATCGTCGTCGTGTGGATCGCGCAGTGGAACGAGTAGGTCCCCGGGTGGGTGAACGTGTAGGTGTTGGTCGTGCCGCTGGACTGCGTGGGGAAGTCGCCGTTGGTCCAGACCAGCGGGTGGCTCGCAAACGCACCGCTGAACGTGACGGTGTCGCCCACCGCGGCGTTCGTGTCCGGCGGCGAGTAGGGCGCCGGGAGAGCATCGAGCGGGAACGTGACCGCATGGTCATCTGCCATCGCCGTCGCCGTCGCGCATCCCCACGCGACCAGCAGCACGACGGTAGCCCTGGATACCGACACAAGCATGTTCCCCATACCGCGCAAGACCCCGCGCCGCGGGGATCCTTCCCGGCGGCTTAGAGCCGGACCGGCAAGCGTCTACTTCGGCGCGGGCTGCTCTGAGAGCTGAACGTAGGCGGCCCGGAGAACCGTCTCGATGGCCGTGGCACTTCTCGGCTTGAGGTTCCGGTCGGCTCGCAGATAGCTGGCGATGACGGCCATCGTCTCCTCGGATCTCTCAGGAGACGCCTTCTCGCCCACAACGAAGCTCTCAGGCGATACGCCCAGCCACCCGGTCAACGTGACGAACGTATCGGTATCAACCCCACTGCCCTTCGACAAGCGCGAGAACGTCGATGGGCTTACCCCGAGATCCTGGGCGATGTCTCTCCACGACCGACCGACTTCCTCGCGCTTGAGCTCAAGCGCGGCGTAGAGAGCTCCATTGTCGACGTGACGCTTCATCTCATCTCTGGTTTCGGGTCGGGTTTTGTGTTTGAGAGTAGCAACGAGTGTTCGACTGGCGCAACACCTGCTCAACACGCCGCCTGCTGAAGCCGTGACTGCGCGTAGACCTCGAACAGCACACGCTGCCCCGCCTTCAGGTTCAAGTCCATGTACCCCCACCACGCCCGCGGGTAGCTGAGAAAGAGCGCCTTGCCGAGATCCATCTCTTGGCCATACGCCATTCCGTTGCCCACTGCCGCGCTCTCGAAATGCTCTCGGACCTCTACGTTCTCGGCGCCCCCAGGAAAGACCTTGGCGAGCATCTCCATCGAGACGCGCTCGTCCGTCTCCTTGCCGACGTTGACGAGCTGGTAGGCAGTCTGGAGGTTGTCGTCAAAGTCGAGGCCCAGCGCATCAAGCATGACGCTGAACCACGCCCGCACGTGCTCACGCTCCTCCTCCTTGAGGAAGTCGAACCCACACCTCGCCCAGTAATAGACGCCCGTCTCCAGACCGGCATGGACGATCGCCGTCTCGATGCCGATGCGGTCGAAGAACAGGAACGACTGACGAATGACCAGCGGAGCAAGCGCGGTGCCCTGGTAGTCGCCATGGACTCGCAGGAACTCATGATTGGCGACACGCCCTCGGACGTGCAGGACGCGCTCGATACTCGCGGCTTCCCCGCCACTGTCCACAGCTCTCCGCTGAGCCTGATGGCACCACCGTTGACCGTGACCACCTCGCACGCGGAATAGTCGGGACGAAACTCGAAGCCCGACGGGCAGAACGCCGCGACGGCATCGTCGAAAACCGCCAAGCGGCGTGGAGTGTCGAGTCGACAGTTCCCCATGTGGTTGATACGCCAGAGCAGATCGTCTCGCGCCGACGGGAAGGTTCCGCGGTGACGCTGCGCATCGCGGAGCGCCGAGCTTGTTTGCGGCGAGCGAAGTCGCTCGGCAACCCGGCCAATAGGACCGGCCAGTCGAGAGACAGCTCGGAGATTGAGGGACACGTCGAAGAACTTGAGAGCTTGCGGGCGATCCGCGGTGTGCACGCTTGCGACAGGCAAGGCCCGCCCGCCACCCTTTCAGTGGACTCTGGGACAACGAGCCCACCACGCGATTTCGTCGCAGTGTCGACACAGCGGCGAGTGAAAGCCCCGCGGCGCGCTCCTGATACCGGCGTGGTGCGCACGGTGCACCACGCCGGATCGAGGAGGCTGATCAGCCGCGAGCGACGGCGCGAGCGTAGGTGCTGAAGAGGCGGTCCAGCGCCTGGGCGGCGAGGCGGTCGTGGGTGATCTCGGCCAGCGTCTCGGGTGAGATCGGGCCGTTGTGCTCTGGGAGTCGGTCGGCGTTGCTCATCGCCAAGTCGTAACGGCGCAGGCCGAGGAGGTTGATCAGGTCCTCGGTCAACGGGACCTCGAAAGTGTCCTGGGCAGGGTCGACCTTGTCGGGGTTACAGCCGACGGCGTCGATGAGATCGAAGACGTCGCGGTAGCGCTGGAAGAGGCCGTGCTGGGCGTCGGGGCTGAAGTCGAGCAGGTCTTCGAAGTGGTCGTGCTCGAACATCGCGACCTTCTTGGCCTCGTCGCGAAGGACGTCGGCGGTCTGGCGGTCAACGACGAGCGTCGTCGGCGCGTGGGTACGCTGCGGGGTACTCATGGGAGTTACGGCTCCTTGGGTCATGCCCCCGGCCGCTCCAACGGCGCGGGGGTAATGTATTTGGATGAAGGCGGAGCCTAGCTGGCGCGGAGGACGGAATTGGTCAGCTGCACAGAGTTGTTGCGGTCGTTGCACTCTGGCTGCTGAGCGGCCGCCACGACAACCTGGGTACCGGCGTCTGGGCGCTCCGCGCAACCGTTGGTCGTTGTGCGCAAGGTGGTCTGTCGGCACCGAGGGAGTGAGCGGGATCGGTCGCTCGCGGCGTCGGCTCGTCGTCCGCCGGCGCCCAGGCGGCCGTTCCTAACGCGCTTGGCGATCCGTGTCGTCGAGACCCCGATATGCGGGGTCTAGACGACATAGATCAATGGCAAGTCGCGCAGCCGTGCGTTTGCAGCGCGAGCGCGTCGGGACGAGGCGGCGATCCGTGATGTCGACATCCGCGCGGCGCCCGTTCGGTGCCCACACAAATGAGCGCCGAACCACAGCGCAACACTTTCACCCAACACCCCAGACCACCCGAGCGCGGTGGCGACGTCACGGAGCGCCGCCCAACCAACCACACACCACACCCCCACCCCGAAGCCCACGAAGGCCGCGAGCCAACGAAGACCTACAAGATCTTCTTGATCCCCCCGATGGCCAGCGCGTTGCCACGCGCGAGCACGGGCGCTAAGCGGCCTAGCGCCGCGGCACCCGGCAGCCGCGGCGCCACGGCCATGGTCCACGTCAACCGCGTGCCACCACCCACGCCCGGCTCCAGCAGGAAGTCCTCGGCCAGCCCATCGAACAATCGGCGCGACTGCTCCACAACCCGGAACGTCGCCCGGCGGCCGACGTCCCAGCGGTAGAACTCCTCCTCGATCGTCACCGACCGAAACAGCCGCAGGCGCCGCACAGCGCCGACCGTCTGCGGCCGACCCGTCGTCCACACCAGCTGGTCGATGATCGGCGCCCACGACCACATTGCGTCGCTGCCCAAGGCCTCCCACACCTGCTCGGCCGGAGCGGCGAGCTCCACCGTGGCGGGGATCACGATCGGCGCGGTCTCGAAGAACGCGTCGTCGATGGGCTTCAACGTGTAGGTCATGAGCGCCGGATCACCAGACTGCTACTTCAGGCGCTCGACGATCAGGGCCTCGCCCTGACCCTGGGCGACGCACATCGTCTCGAGGCCGATCGTCTTGTCGAGCGTCTCGAGGTCGTTGAGCAGCGTCGTCATGATGCGCACGCCGGTCATCCCGAAGGGGTGGCCGAGCGCGATCGCGCCGCCGTGCGGGTTGAGGTCGTCGAGATCGATCCCGACCTCGGAGGCGATCGGCAGCACCTGGGCCGCGAACGCCTCGTTGAGCTCGGTGATGTCGATGTCCGACGCCGTCATCCCGGCGCGGTCCAGCGCCTTCTTGATGGCACCGATCGGCGCAACGCCCATGTACTCGGGCTCGTTGCCCCACGTGGCCGCCGTGATGATGCGGGCGCGGGGCTTGAGGCCCAGCTCCGCGGCCTTCTCGGCGCTCATGATCAGCGCGGCAGCCGCGCCGTCGTTGAGCGGGCACGAGTTGCCGGCCGTCACGGTGCCGCCCGGCTTGAAGGCCGGCTCCAGCGTGGCGAGCTTCTCGTAGGTCGACGAGGCGCGCGGCCCGTCGTCCTTGGAGACGACCGTGCCGTCGGCGAGCGTGACGGGCACGATCTCGCGGTCAAACACGCCGGCCTCCTGGGCCGCGACCGCACGCTCCTGCGAGCGCTGGGCGTAGCGGTCCTGGTCCTCGCGCGAGACGCCGTACTTGTCGGCGACGTTCTCGGCGGTCAGGCCCATCGCGATGTAGGCGTTGGGCTGGCCGTTGTTGCCCTGGAGGTTCTCGTTCTGATCCTCGGGGTGGGCGGCCTCCTGCGCGGCGTTGTAGCGCGAGACGAACTCGACGCCGCCGGCGATGTAGACGTCGCCCTGGCCCGCGACGACCGCGTTCGCGGCGGCGCGGATGGCGTCGAGGCCGGACGCGCAGTAGCGCGAGACGGTCACGCCGTTGGTGGTCTGCGTGAGCTTGTCGCTCAGCAGCACCGCGATGCGGGCGATGTTGTTGGCCTGCAGGCCCTGCGGCAGGCCGCAGCCGGCGATGAGCTCCTCGACCGTGGTCGGGTCCACACCGGGGTTGCGCTCGAGCAGCTGATCGACCACGAACGCAAGGGTCTCGTCGGGGCGCAGCGAGGCAAGCGAGCCCTTGAAGGCTCGGCCAACAGGCGTCCGGACGGCGTCAACGATGACGGCTTCGGGCATTGAAAATGATCCTCTCGGAGATGAAGCCCGGCGGTCGCACACCACGGGCAGGTTTATCCCCCGGCGGTCGCACACCACGGGGCCTACGCAGTACATGGTAGTGGCCCGGCGGGCCATCACCAGGCGCGAACCCTAGCGGAACATCTCCCAGTAGGAGCGGGCGATCATCCGCCGGGCGAAGACGGTCGCGTCGGGCGGCAGCGCGTCGTGGCGTGCCCAGCACACGCTGGCGATCTCGGCTTCCGAGGGTCGAAGCTCGACTCCCGCGGCGACCTCCACGGCGAAGACGTGGATCCGCTCGCGCTTGCGATCGAAGCGCGACGCCACCTCGGCGATCGGGACGACCGTCAGCGGCTCGATGCCCAACTCCTCCTTGAGCTCTCGACGCAGCGTGACCGACGCGTCCTCGCCCGCGCGCACGTAGCCACCGGGGATGTCCCACTGGTCGCGGCGCGCGTAGGTGTGGCGGACGAGCAGCACCTCATCACCGCAGCAGACGACGGCCTTCATCCCGATGGTGTGTGGCCGCGTGACGAACCACCACGGACGCAGCGCGAGATACCCGGCCCGGTAGGCCCGGCGCAGCATGCGCGGGGAGAGCCGCCGGCGCAGCCGCGCCTCGATGGCCTCGACGACGCGCGGGGTCAAGGACTTGCGCTCGGTCATCGCCGCGCGAAGGACATGCCCTAGGCCAGGACCTTGCCCAGGAGCGCAGCATGGGCGGCCACGTCGCGCGCATACGCGTGGAAGCTCGACGCGAACATCGCCTGCGGCCCGTCGCAGAGCGCGTGCTCGGGATCTTGATGGACTTCGACGATGATGCCGTCAGCCCCGACCGCGGCGGCCGCGCGAGAGAGCGGCTCGACCAGCCGGCGGTCGCCGGCGGCGTGCGACGGGTCGACGATCACCGGCAGGTGCGTGTGCAGCTTGAGCCACGCGACCGCACCGAGGTCGAGCGTGAAGCGCGTGGCGGTCTCGAAGGTCCGGATGCCGCGCTCGCAGAGCATCACGTTCTCGTTGCCTTCCTTGAGCACGTAGTCGGCGGCCATCAGCAGCTCGTCCAAGGACGATGACAACCCGCGCTTGAGCAGGACGGGCTTGCCGAGCTTGCCCGCGACCTCGAGCAACGCGTAGTTCTGCATGTTGCGCGCGCCGATCTGCACCACGTCGGCGTGCTCGGCGATCGCCTCGGCGTGCGCGCTGTCGAGCAGCTCGGTGACGACCGGCAGCCCGGTCTCCTCGCGCGCCTGCGCGAGGATCTCCAGCGCGGGTACGCCGAGCCCCTTGAAGGCGAACGGCGACGTGCGCGGCTTGAACGCGCCACCGCGCAGCATCGCCGCACCACCGGCCTTGACGGCATGGGCGACGGCCAGCGTCTGCTCGCGCGTCTCGACCGTGCACGGCCCGGCGATCAAGGTGAAGGTCTTGCCCCCACCGACCTTGCGGCCGGCGATGTCGAGCACCGTCGCCTCGTGGTGGCTGAGCTCCGAGGACGCCAGCTTGTAGGGGCGTGAGATCGGCACGACACGGTCGACGCCGCCCAGGCCCTCCAGGCCCAGCTCGCGGACACCCTCCGGATCGCCGATCGCGCCGATCGCGGTCGTCAGCTCGCCGGGCATGACCCGCACGTGCACGCCGGTGGTCTCCAGGCGCGCGACGACGGCATCGATTTCCAGCTGCGTGGCCTGCGGACTCATCACGATCATCATGGGCGTATCGCACTGTAGAGCGAGAACCGCTGCGGATTCCCCCACTGCTGTCCGGGCGGAGGCCCGGATTGTGCGCCGCCGCCGCGCCGGTCATCCTGCCTGCAGTGTTCTGGCGCATCGCCAAGCTTCCCCTGACCGCCACGCCGTTCAAGGACCTCGCCTACATCTCGCTCGGCCTCGCGTCCGGGATCTTCGCGCTGACGTTCTTCTTCGTCGGCCCGTTCCTGTCGATCCTGTTGATCATCACGTTGATCGGGATCCCCAAGCTGCTGCTCGACATGTGGCTGACGCAGCTGTGGGCCAACGGCGAGCGGATGCGCGGAGCGCTGGCCGGCGTGCCGATCCCGCTGTCGCGACGGCGCTGGCGCGGCGAGACGATCGTGCAGCGCGTGCGCAACGCGATCACCGATCCGATGACGTGGCGCGAGTTGGTGTGGTTGATCCTGATGTTCGCGGTCGGCACCGCGTCGTTCGTCGCGGGGGTCACCGCGTTCAGCGTCGGCCTCGGCTTCCTGACGCTGCCGTTGTGGGCGTGGTCGCTGCCCGACGGCGTCGAGGTGGGCGTCACAACGA
Source organism: Baekduia sp. (assembly GCF_035996765.1). Classification (NCBI taxonomy): domain Bacteria; kingdom Bacillati; phylum Actinomycetota; class Thermoleophilia; order Solirubrobacterales; family Baekduiaceae; genus Baekduia; species Baekduia sp. Next base: position 22,949 of record NZ_DASYJG010000027.1, on the reverse strand, counting down.
TCCGCTCGGTCGGCTGGATGGTCGTCTTCGCGGCGCTCGCCGGGCCGCCGGCGGCGGTGCTCGGCGCCTGGATCCTGCGCGGCAGCGCGCTCGTCCAGGCCAAGCTCGCCCAGGCGCTGCTGGAGGGTGAGGAGCAGGAGCGGATCACCGAGCTCCAGGTCTCGCGCGCGGGTGCGGTGGACGCGGCGGCCGGCGAGCTGCGCCGGATCGAGCGCGATCTGCACGACGGCGCCCAGGCGCGGCTGGTCGCCCTGGCGATGGAGATCGGGATGGCGCGCGAGCAGCTCGAGCGCGACCCCGAGGCCGCGGCCGCGCTGCTGGCCGGCGCGCACGAGGACGCCAAGACCGCGCTGGTCGAGCTGCGCGACCTCGCGCGCGGCATCCACCCTGCGATCCTCACCGATCGCGGCCTTGATGCGGCGGTGAGCGCGCTGGCGGCGCGCTGCCCGGTGCCGTGCACGGTCGCGATCGACCTGCCGGATCGGCTGCCGGCGGCGGTCGAGTCGGCGGCCTACTTCACGATCGCCGAGGCGCTGGCCAATGTCGCCAAGCACAGCGGCGCGGCGCGCTGCGCGATCACGGGCGAGGTCAACGACCTGGTGTTGGCCGTCGAGGTGACCGACGACGGACACGGCGGGTTGAAGGAGTCGGCGGGCACCGGGATCGCCGGCCTGCGCGGGCGCGTCGAGGCGCTTGACGGGCGCCTGCTTGTCGTCAGCCCGGCAGGTGCCGGGACCGTGCTGCGAGCGGAGCTGCCATGCGCATCGTGATCGCCGAAGACCTCGTCCTCCTGCGCGACGGCCTCGTGCGGCTGCTGACCGCGCACGGCCACGAGGTGGTCGCCGCGGTCGGCGATGGTCCGGCGCTCGTGGCGGCGGTGCAGGAGCACCGGCCGGACATCGCGATCGTCGACGTGCGGCTGCCGCCGTCCCAGCGCGACGAGGGACTGCGCGCGGCGCTGGAGGCGCGGCAGCTCGTGCCGGGCACGCCGGTGCTGGTGCTGTCGCAGTACGTCGAGGAGTCCTATGCCGCCGAGTTGCTCGCGGACGGCGCCGGCGCAGTCGGCTATCTCTTGAAGGACCGCGTCGCCGACCCGTCGGACTTCGTCGCCCAGGTCACGCGCGTGGCCGAGGGCGGAACCGCGATCGACCAGGAGGTGGTCCGCCAGTTGCTCGCCCGCCGCCGTGCCGACGATCCGCTCGAGGAGCTCACCCCGCGCGAGCGCGAGGTGCTCGAGCTGATGGCCCAGGGGTTGTCGAACGCCGCGATCGCCCAGCGTCTGGTCGTCACCGACGGCGCGATCGAGAAGCACGTGACCAACATCTTCGGGAAGCTCAGCCTGCACACCGCACCGGGCGGGAACCTGCGCGTGCTCGCCGTGCTGGCCTGGCTGCGTGCAGCGGGCTGACCGCAGCGACTCGGTCTGTGTCGACCTATGGGTCACATAGACCCTTTGCTCGACACGGACCGCCCTACGGATCCGGGAACGGCTGAACCGGCAGGTTGGCCGGCACCTCGCGCGCGCCGAGCTCGTAAGCCCCGCCGTAGGCCGTGCGCAGCGTGACGGCCATGCCGTCGCGCGGGATGACGACGGCCTCGAGCTCGGCGATCGAGCAGTTGGCGACGTGGTGCTCACCGCCGTCGGGATCGGCGTAGCGCCAGACGACGGTCTGGGGGCGGTTGCTGTGGACGGTCAGCCGCAGACGGGCGTCGTGGCCGTGGAGGTTGAGATCCAGATGTGATGGGCCTTCGTTGGCGTGCATCCGCGCGCCCAGGCCACCGATCCGGACCCGCTCGCCGTTGAGCGAGATGACGCCGTTGGCGACCCAGGGCGTGAGCACCCGGCCGACGCGGATGCGCCCGAGCGCGATGTCGAGCCAGTCGTCGGGTCGGTCCTCGAAGAGCACGCCGTGCAGCCAGATCCAGCGCTCGGCGTGCTGGGCGCCCCAGTTGTGGCCGACCATCCCCGGCCACCCGTCGAGCTCGAAGACCTGGCCACCCACGGTCACCGTCCCGCTGACGATGACGTGCGGCCGCGGGCTCTCCAGCTTGGTCTTCGGCAGCGGCGCCGAGTACATGAAGGACTTGGGCAGGTGGCGCAGTGGCGGCTCGGCGCCGCTCCAGGTGAGATCCCACTTGGCCGGCCCGGCGGCGCCGTGCACCCCGTCAGGCCCGAAGCTGCTCTCCCCCACGCGCAGCCAGCCATCGACCTGCGGGTTGTCCGAGGACTCCTTGTAGGCCAGCGGCTCGGGCCGATCAGCATCGAAGACCGTCAGCCACAGCGAGCCCACCGGCGCCTCGTCGGGGGCCTGGTGGACGGTGTGGCGCAGCCAGACCGAGCGCGGGCGCGCGGGGTCGACCGCCCGCACGTAGAAGGACTCGTAGCCGCCGGCCTCCCCGAAGAAGGGGAAGCGGGTGGTCAGTCCTGACCGTGTCGCAGCCCGAGCCACAGCCAGAAGGGATAGGTGGCGAAGATCGCGGCGCTGACGGCGTGCGTCGGCGTGCCGGCGCGGTCGGGGTCCAGCTTGAAAACGCCGGAGTTGAGCATCCAGTCGCGGCCGCTGCGCGCCCGGCAGAGGCGCCAGATCGGCTTGGTCCAGCCCTTGTCGAGGTAGAGCGAGATGCTCGTGACGACGAAGACGCCGATCGTCGCGAGGGCGAGCGGACGCTGACGCTCCGGCGGCACCGCTTGCGCGATGACGCGGCCGTTGGCGTACAACCAGGGTGGGTCGATCAGGAAGGACATCGTCGGGGCGCTCCGTGTCGCGGTGGCAAGACTCTCACGCGAGCAGCCGGTCGGCCAGTCGGGTGGCGAGAGCCATGATGGTCAGCTGGGGGTTGACGCCCAGCGCGGTCGGGACGGCGCTGCCGTCGCAGACGTACAAGTTGGTCGTTCCGTGGGGCGCGCCGTCGGCGTCGAGGACGCCATCGGACGCGCGTGCGGCCATGCGCGCGGTGCCGAGCGGATGGAAGGCCATCAACTTGAGCTCGCGTGCGGTCACGGTGTGGTCGCGCAGCGGTTGGAGGTCGCCGTCGCGCAGCTCGGGCACGGCGCCGACGGGCAGGATGACCCGGCGTGCGCCGGCGGCGAAGAGCAGCTGCGCGAGCCGCTCGATCCCGCGGGCGACGGTCGCGGTGTCCTGCGCGTTCAAGTCATAGCGGACGATCGGGCGTCCGGCGCGGCGGGCCAGCTTCCCGGTGGGAATGTGGCCGCGTGTGGTGTCGCGGATCATCATCCCGAACTGGGCGATGTTGCGGTACTCGAGCATCAGCTCGCGGTGCGCAGGACCCGAGAACGGGACGGCCATCGCCAGGTAGTCGGGCGGTCCCGCGATCCCCTCCAACATGATGCCCTCGTCGGCGAACTCGTCGATGCCGTAGGACTGCGGGACGCCGCGGGCCATGTCCACCACCTCGTCCATCAGCCCCCAGACGGCGGTGGCGGGGTGGATCGAGAGGTTGCGGCCGAGCCATGGGTTGGCGATGCCGCTGGCAGCGAGCAGCCCAGGCGTGTGCAGCGTGCCGGCGGCGAGGACGACGACGGGTGCGTCGATGGTCAGGCGGCCGCCGCCGCGCGTGGTGGCGAGGATGCCGCGGGCGGTGGTGTTGTCATCGTTGAACAGGACGCGCCGCGCGCGCGAGCAGGTGTAGGTCGTGGCGCCCGCCGCGTGCGCGGCGTTCATGTAGGCCTCGCCGGCGTGCTGCTTGGCGCCCGTCGGGCAGCCGAAGGCGCAGACGCCAGAGCCGACGCAGCCGCGCGCATTGCGATGCAGGAAGTGGCCCGACCAGCCGAGCTTCTCGGCGCCGCGCTTGGCGATCAGGGCGTTGGCGCCCGCGAGCTCCTCGGTGACGCGGGCGACGCCGATGGTCTCCTCCACGCGGGCGTAGACATCGTCCAACGTCCCCGGCGCGAGCACGTCAAGGCCGAGCTCGGTCGCCCATTGCTCCTGGACGGCGGCCGGGGCGCGGAAGCAGGTGCCGGAGTTGACGAGCGTCGTGCCGCCGACCGCGCGACCGGTGGGGAGCATGATCGTCGGCGTTCCCGCTGTCGCGCTCTGACCGGCATCGCGGTAGAGCAGCGCGGTCATGTCGCGCGGGCGCGCGGTCAGCTCGTGCTGGGCGAAGGCTCGGCCGTCTTCGAGCACGACCACGCGCTGCCCGGCCTCAGCCAGCGCCCGGGCCACGGGCCCACCGCCGGCCCCGGAGCCGACGATGCAGACGTCGGCGCGCACGTGGCGCTCGCCGCTGAGGCGCGCACCGTCGATGACGCCGCCGGTGATCGGCTCGGTGAGCAGGCTCACGGAGCGGCCTCCGGCAGCGGACGGCGCAGCGCGCAGGAAACGCGCCGCATCACCGGCCTGCCTCCGGCAGCGAGCGCGTCGAAGCGGCCAGCGAGCCCGGGACATAGCCCAGCAGCGCGGAGACCTGCGCATCGCCGTAGTAGCTCACGGCCGCCGAGGCGCGCAGGGCCTCGACCAGCGTGCGGCCGCCGGGCCGCTGCGCGAGGCGGTCCAGCACGGCGAGGCGCGCCGGTGGCGAGAGCCGGCGCCAGCGGGTCCGTGCCCGCGTGAGGCGCGGTGCGATCTCCAGCCCTAGCAACACGGCGCGCAACCCCATGCGGTTGATCGGCGGGGCGAGGGCCAGCCAGGCGTCGAAGGCCCGGACCGCGTCGGTCTTGTCGATCGGCGGCAGCGGCGGCGCGGGCGCTAGCAGCGTGTCGGCGACGCAGGCGAAGATCGACGCCTCTCGCGGCGACAGAACGGTCACGCCGAGTCGCCTCCGAAGGCGCCGCGGTGCGGAAACGCGCTCACCGCGAGCCCTCCTCTGCGTGGGAGTCGAGCATCCGCTGCTCCTGGGCCGTCGCCAACCGCTCGACGGCCGACGCGGCGCGCCCGCCCTCCCCTGCCGCGATCGCCCGCGCAGCGCGCCGGTACAGCGGCGCCAACTCCTCGCGACCGATGACGATCGGGCGAAACCGCTCGAGGTGGCCGAGGTAGAGCTCGCGGATCGAGTTGAGGATCAACGTGAAGACGAGGTTGCCCGCCGCGTCGATGACCGTCGCCATGAACGCCAGGTCGACCAATTGCGCCGCGGCGTCGTCCTCGGCGGTCGCAAACGCTTCGGCGAGCTCGAGCAGCGTCCGTTCATGCGTCCGGCCACGGCGCTCGGCCGCCAGCCGCGCCGACTCGACCAGCAGCAGCCGCCGCGCCTCGAACAGCGCGCCGGTCAGCGCCGGGTCGACGGTGACCGCATAGGCCAGCACGTCGAGCCCGGAGTTCGCGCGCCAGTCCTGCACCCGCATCGCATCGCCATGTTTGACGTCGACAAGCCGCAGCTGCTCCAAGCGCTTGATGCCCTCCCGCAGCGACGCCATGTTGACGCCCAGGTCCGCCGCAAGCGCGCGCTGCGGCGGCAGCCGATCGCCGGGCGCGTAGCGGCCATCGAGCACCGCGGCGACGAGCTGCCGGAAGACCTGCTCGGGTAGGGAAGAGCGGGCGACGGCCATATCGCGGCAGTGTTCCGGTGTTCGGAACAGTTGTCAAGCGGGGCGCCAGTGGCGTTCAGCGCAGGCGTAGTCGGGGCGCGCCGCGTGGTCCGTCGGCACCGAGGAGTGAGAACGAGTCGGCGACACGCGACGCCCCACGTCTTCCGCCAGCGCCCGGGAGGGGTGGGCCTGTTTGCGGACGGCACACGACCGGATACAGGCCCACGTCTGTCGTCGACCATCGAACCGGACCCGCGGGCCCGTCTGCAGACCACATGCGTCCGTAGACAGGCCCACCCCTCCCGGGCGCCGGCGGACGCCCGCAGGCGCAGGAAGCAACGCCAACGCGGATTCCATCCTCGATGCCAAACGGACCACGCACTGCACCCCGGCCAGCGCCCCGCGCGGAACGCCACCAACATGACGCGCCACGACGGCGCTCCCAACACCCAGCCCAGGGCTGAGATCTGAGGTGCGAATCGGCGTCGCTCGCAAGGAAGAGTGCCGGACATCGTGCGAACGCACCTGTCCGGTGCGATGACGCCGCGAGCGGCGTCGAGGCGCCCCTCAGATCACAGCCCTAGATCACGCACACCCAACTCATCAAACCCAATGTGATGCGCCAGCTCATGGCGCACCGTCACCATCACCTGATGGCGCAGCAAATCCGGGTCATGCCCAAAATCCCGCCGCAGCGTGTCGCGGAAGATCAGGATCTTGTCCGGGTACTCATCCCGCGTCGCGCCATCGCCGTTGTAGAGCCCGTAGGCCCCGTACCGCCGGCCCTTGTCCGAGATGACGACCGCGACGTTGCGGTCCAAAGCAGCCCGCAGCAGATCCGGCAGGTCGTCCATCGCATCGCGGACGAGCTCCTCGAAGTCCGCGTCGTCATACGGATCGAGCTCCAGGAACTCGCCCTCCGTTGGCTCCGCCGCCGTCCCCTCGCGCGCCAGCCGCTCGGCGCGCAACACCACGCGCTCGAACTCCTCCTCGGACTCCGGCTCGCGCCAATCCGCCAGCCGCACCCCGACGATCGCCATCGCACCAAGCAGCGCGGCGCCCGCGACGATCAACACCCCGAGCACCTCGACCAGCCGCAGCATGCCGATCGTGCTGAACCCGTTCTGCAGCACGACGATGATCGTGAGCCCGAGGCTCATGGCGATCACGGCGGCAAAGGCGGTGCGGCGCAGCGACATGGCTGCGCCCCAGCGTACTGGCCCGTGAGCCGCTCTCCGCGGAACTACTTGGCCAGCTGGCGTGCGATCACGACGCGCTGGACCTCGTTGGTGCCCTCGTAGATCTGGGTGATCTTCGCGTCGCGCATCATCCGCTCGACCGGGTACTCGGTCACGTAGCCGTAGCCACCGAGCACCTGGACGGCCTCGACCGTCACATACATGGCGGTGTCAGAGGCAAAGAGCTTGGCCATCGACGAGTACATCGCCTTGTCGCTCTCGCCGCGATCCATCTTCGCGCACGCCTTGTACAGGAGCTCGCGCGCCGCGGCGGTCCGCGTCTGCATGTCGGCGAGCTTGAACTGCAACCCCTGCAACTCGATGATCGGCTTGCCAAACGCGGTGCGCTCCTTGGCGTACTGCACGGCGTAGTCGATGGCGCCCTGGGCGATGCCGACAGCCTGGGCGGCCGCGCCCAGCCGCGTGCGCTCGAGGGTCCCCAAAGCAACCGACATCCCGCGGCCGACCTCGCCGATGACGTTCTCGGCCGGGACGCGCACGTCGTCGAAGACCGGCTGGCCGGTGGGCGAGCCGTGGATGCCGAGCTTGTGCTCGTACTTGGGCACCGAGAAGCCGGGACGGTCCTTCTCCACCACGAACGCGGTGACGCGGCGGTTCTCGCGATCGGTCACCGCGAAGACCACGTAGAAGTCGGCGACGCCGGCGTTGGTGATCCACGACTTGGTGCCGTTGATGACCCACTCGTCACCGTCCAGGTGCGCGGTCGTGCGCATGCCCGCAGCGTCGGAGCCCGACTCCGACTCGCTCAAGCAGAACGCCGGCGACCACTCGCCGGTCGCGCACTTGGGCAGAAACCGCGCCTTGAGCTCATCGGAGCCGAAGAGCTGGATCGGCAGCGACCCCAGCTCCTGGACCATCAGGATCAGCGCGACCGAGGCCGACGCCTTCGCGAGCTCCTCCACCGCCATCTGGAGCATTAGCGTCCCGGTTCCGGTTCCGCCGAACTCCTCCGCGTAGGGCAGCGAGAGGATGTCGTTCTCGGCGAGCAGCTCCCGGATGTCCCACGGGTACTCGTCCTTGGCGTCGATCTCGGCGGCCCGCGGCGTGACGCGCTCCACGGCGATCTGGCGGACGAGGTCGCGGAAGTCCTTGTGCTCCTGCGGGATCTCGTAGACATCGGTCACGGTCGTGCTCATGGGATGAAGCGTATTCATCCGGGGTAGCACGAGGCCCATGGGTATTGGAACCTCGCTCTTCCTCATCGCCGCAGGCGCGATCCTCCGCTACGCCGTCTCAGACGCGATCAGCGGGGTGAACCTGGCGACCGTCGGGCTGATCCTGTTGATCGTCGGCATCCTCGGCCTGGTCATCTCGCTCTTCATGACCTTTGCCTATTCGCGCCGGGAGACGGTTGTCACACGTGACCGCTACGTCGATCCGCCACCGCGCTACTAAAGCAACCCGCCGCACCCGCTGAGTAGGGTCCGGCCGGTGCGGCTCGCATCGGCGATTCGTCCTGCCACCGACCGTGAGGTTCCGCTCGCGGTCGACGTGCTGCGCCGCGCCGGCTTCGGCACCCAGGTCGCGCGGCTGCTGGAGTTCCCGCGCCGCTCGCCCGACGGAGCGATCCTCGTCGCCGAGGGCGACGGCGCCAGCGTCATCGGCGTCGCCTGCTGTGCGGCCTTTGCGAACACCGGCTGGATCGGCGCGCTCGGCGTCGCTCCCGAGGCGCGCCGGCGCGGGCTCGGCGCCGCGCTGACCGAGGCCGCCGTGCGCTGGCTGCGCGGTCGCGGCGCGCGGACCGTCCTGCTCTACGCCACCGAGGCGGGCCGCCCGGTCTACGAGCAGCTGGGCTTCGTCGCCGAGGAGCGCGCCGTGGCCTGGCGCGGCGTGGCCGGCGCCGCTCCTCCGATCGACCTCCAACGCCTCGGCGACGGCGACCGCCAGCGCTTGAAGAGCCTCGACCAAGCGGTCACCGGCGAGCGGCGCGACAACGTCCTGGACACGATCCACCCGCTGGCCGGCGTGGCCGTCGGCGGCGGCCCGTACGGGCTCGCCGGCTGGGCGATCGCATCGCCGTGGGGCGCCGGAACCGCCATCGCCGCGCTGGCGCCCGAGCAGGGCGTCGCGCTGATGGCCGCCGCCACCAGCGGACCAGCCGCCGGAACACTGATCGTCCCCGACGGCAACCAGGCGGCGTCCGACGCGCTGCACGCCTGGCGCTTCGTCCGGCTCAACGACGCGCTGCGCATGCGCCTGGGCCCGGTGGTGGCCTGGAACCCCGAACAGCAATTCGGTCTGTTCAACCTCTTCTGGGGCTGACAGCGGCGCGTTGGCACTCAAGAACGGCCCCGTTTAGCCGACCCCCTCAGGCATGACCGAGGTCGATCGGACCCCCAAGGTCAGCCGACTCGCATCCACCCGGATGCGGATCCTGCTGGCCGTCGTCGCGCTGCTCGTGGTCGTCAGCGCCGAGATCGTGATCGTGTTGCACGCGATCTCGAGCATCGACGCGCGGCACATCGCAGACGGCGTCCACAGCGCCAGGCTCGCGTTCCTGGTCTGCACGATCACCCTGCTGCTCTGCGTCGTGGCGATGGCGCTGTGGTCCCAGATCGAGATCAAGAAGCGTCTGACCGCGATCTCCCACGCCGCCAACTCGATCGCCGACGGGGATCTCAACCCCGACATCGACCTCCTCATCCACGACTTCGACGAGGTCGGCCGCTCGGCCGGCGCCGTCCAGCGCATGCTCATCGAGCTGCGCGCCATCGCCGCCCACGCCGGGCGCGTCGCCGGCGGCGACCTCTCCAGCCAGATGGAGCCGCGCTCCGAGCGCGACGAGCTGCGCCGCTCGCTCTCGGCGATGACCGAGGGCCTGCGCTCGATGGTCTCCGACCTGTCGATCGCCGCCGAGACCGTCGCCGACGTCTCCGGCCGCGTCGTCATCGACGCCGACGAGGCCGGCCGCGCGGTCGACGAGATCGCCCGCGCCGTGGCCGAGGTCGCCTCCGGCGCCGAGCGCCAGGTTGCGGCCGTCGTCGAGGTGCGCGGCTTGAGCACCGACGTCGCCCACGCCACCCAGGAGTCCGCCCGCGGCGCGGCCGAGGCCGCCGACCAGGCGACCCGCGCGAGAGAGCTGGCCCACGACGGCGCCGCCGCCGTCGGCGCCGCCAGCGCGGCGATGCTCGCCGTCAGCGGCGCGTCGGCCGAGGTCACGCGGACGATCCGCGCGCTCGGCGAGCGCTCGCTGCGCATCGGCTCGATGGTCGACACCATCGGCGGCATCGCGCAGCAGACCAACCTGTTGGCCTTGAACGCGGCCATCGAGGCCGCCCGCGCCGGCGAGCAGGGCCGCGGCTTCGCGGTCGTCGCCGAAGAGGTCCGCAAGCTGGCCGAAGAGAGCCAGCAGGCGGCCGGCTCGATCGCCTCGCTGATCGCCGAGATCCAGACCGAGACCGAGCGTGCGGTGACCGTCGTCGAAGACGGCGCGGCCAGCACCGAGGACGGCGTCGCCACCGTCGAGGCGGCACGCGCGTCGTTCGCTGAGATCGGCGAGGCCGTCGAGGTCACCAGCGGCCGCGTCGCCGAGATCGCCGCCGCGATCGGTGCGATCGCCGAGGGCTCCCAGCGCGTCGACGCCGACGTCGGAGAGGTCGCCTCGGTCGCCGAGCAGTCCTCGGCCGCCGCCCAGGAAGTCGCCGCCTCCAGCCAGCAGACGGTCGCCTCCACCCAAGAGATCGTGGCCTCCGCTCAGGAGCTCACCCGCAGCGCCGACGAGCTGCACCGGCTCGCGGGCCGGTTCGTGCTGACCAGCTCCTGACTTTCCTAGACTCACGATCGGAGGTAGCCACCCCGATCATGAGCGAGCACCCGTTGTCTGACCCCGAGCTGGAAGTCACCCCCGAAACCGTCAAGCAGCGCTTCGACGCCGGTGAGGTGCAGCTGATCGACGTCCGCGAGCAGTACGAGTGGGACGCCGGCCGCATCCCCGGCGACGTCCGCCACATCGGGCTGGAGCACCTCAGCTCGCAGGCGACGACGATCGACAAGGACAAGCCGGTGGTCTTCCAGTGCCGGCTGGGCTCTCGATCGCTGATGGCCGCCCAGGCCTTTCGCCGCGCCGGCTACGAGGCCTATTCGTTGACCGGCGGCCTGCAGGCCTGGCACGACGCCGGCCTGCCGCTGGATCCGCCCGACGGCACCGTCGCAGACCACTGAGCACGTCATCAGGAACGACGAAGGCCCGCCGGTGAGCGGGCCTTCGCGCGTTCTTCATGTTGTTGGCGCCGCCGTCAGCTGCGCTGCACGTTGACGGCCTTGGGACCCTTGTCCCCGGCCTCTTCCTCGTACGTCACCCGCGCGCCCTCAGGGAGCGAGCGGTAGCCGTCGGCGATGATGGCGCTGTGATGGACGAACAAGTCCTTCCCGCCCTCATCCGGCGTGATAAAGCCGAAGCCCTTGTCGTCACTGAACCACTTCACGGTTCCGCTGGCCATGTCAGCGAGTTCCTCCAAATACTGCGCTACGCCGGATCTCATCCCCGGCCGGTCGCGCGCAACCTACCAGGATCCACCACGTTTGTCCGTGAGTGGACGGTGAATCTCAGCGCTACGACCTTGTTGCCTAGGTCTTGTCGGCGCCTTCCGGTACAGCGATCTCCCGCTTGAGGATCTTGCCGGTCGGGCCCTTGGGCAGCTCGTCGAGAAACCAGATGTGACGCGGGTACTTGTAGGCCGCAACGTTCTCCTTCATGTAGGCCTGCAGCGTCGCGGCATCGACCTCCTCGCCGTCCTTGAGCACGACGGCCGCGCCGACCTCCTCACCAAGATCGTCGTGCGGCACCGCGACCACCGCCGCCTCACGGACTGCGGGATGCTCGTAGAGCATCTCTTCGATCTCGCGCGGGTAGACGTTGTAGCCGCCGCGGATGATGAGGTCCTTCTTGCGATCGACGATGAAGTAGTACCCGTCCTCATCGACCTTGGCCATGTCGCCGCTGTGAAACCAGCCGCCCTTCATGACCTCGGCGGTCGCGTCGGGCTTGTTCCAGTAGCCCTTCATGACGTTGTGGCCGCGGATGACGATCTCCCCCACCTCGCCGGCGGCGACCTCGTGGTCGTCCTCGTCGACGAGCTTCATCTCGACGCCGGCGATCGGCGTGCCGATGGACCCCGCCTTGCGCTCCTTGTCAGGGTGGTTGAAGGAGGCGACCGGCGAGGTCTCGCTCAGGCCGTAGCCCTCGAGCACCTTGCAGCCGAAGGCCTCTTCAAAGCCGCGCAACAGCTCGACGGGCAGCGCCGCGCCGCCCGAAGCGCAGACGCGCAGGCACGAGACGTCGTAGCCCTCGCGGTTGGGCAGATGCAACATCGCGCCGTACATCGTCGGCACGCCCTCGAACACGCAGACTTTGTCGCGCTGGATGATCTCCAGCGCCTTGGCGGGCTCAAAGCGGGGGATGAGCGTGAGGCAACCCCCCGCCATCGTCGTGGCGTTCATGCCGCAGGTCTGGCCGAAGGAGTGAAACAACGGCAGCGCGCCGAGGACGACGACGGTCTCGTCGAGCGAGAACAGGCCGACCGCCGTCGCGGCGTTCTTCATCAGGTTGGCGTGGGTCAGCTCGGCGCCCTTGGGCTGGCCGGTCGTGCCCGAGGTGTAGAGGATGACCGCGGTGGCCTCGTCGTCGACCACCGCGACGTCCGGGTCGGGCTCGTGCTCGAAGATGAGGCCTTCGATCTCGCCCGGCTTGACCACGATGATCTCGGCGCCCGCCTCGTCGGCGCCGGTCTGCGCGGCCTCCAGGAAGTCGTGCCAGGCGAAGACGATCTTCGCGCCGGGATCCTTGAGGTAGTAGCCGACCTCGCGCCCCTTGAGCAGGACGTTCATCGGAACCACGACGCCGCCCGCGCGCAGCACGCCGTAGTAGGCGACCGGAAAGTACGGAACGTTGGGCAGCATGATCCCGACGCGGTCGCCGGGCTGCAGGCCCTTGGCCTTCAACATGGTCGCGACGCGCGCGCTGGCCTCGTCGAGCAACGCGTAGTTGAACTCCGCGTCGTCGAGTTTGAGAGCCACCCGGTCGCCGTGCTTGGCGGCCGAGTTGGTCAGGATCGTGGCGAGGTTGCCGCTCATGGATGGACCATATCCCGGCGGCGGCCTGGGTGGGGCCGGGGTCTGCGCGGCGTCTAGGCCGGCTGGCCGTGCGCAGCCGAGAGCTTGGCGACGGCGCCGCGGATGATCCGCGAGACCTGCATCTGGGAGACGCCGACGGTCCTGCCGATCTGCTCCTGGGTGAGGTCCTCCTCGAAGCGCAGGCGCAGCACCTGCTGCTCGCGCTCGTCGAGGCGCTCGAAGAGGCGGGCCAGCGTCGCACGGTGCTCGGCGCGCGCCAACTCGGGATCGAGCGTGCCGTGGGCGTCGGCCAGCGTGGCGTCGTTGTCCTCGCGGGTGCTGCGCGGGGCATCCAGCGAAGCGGCGCGCATGCCCTGCTGGGCCTGCAGCGCCTCGAGGACCTGCTCGTCGTCGAGCTCCAGCGCCTGGCCGAGCTCGCGCACGGACGGCGAGCGACCGAGGCGCGTGGTCAGCTCGGTGCGGTACTTGTCGACCTCCAGCGCGCGCTCCTGCAGCTCGCGCGGCGGGCGGACCGACCAGCAGCGGTCGCGGAAGTGCCGGCGCAGCTCGCCGACGATCGTGGGGACGGCGAAGCTCGAGAACGCAATGCCGCGCGCGGGGTCGAAGCGATCGACGGCCTTCAACAGGCCGAGGCTGGCGACCTGCAGCAGGTCGTCGAATGGCTCCTCGGCCTTGCGATAGCGCTTGGCGATCGAGCGCGCCAGCGGCAGGAAGCGCTCGACGAGCGCCTCACGCAGCCGCGGATCGCGGCTCTCGGCATAGGCGGCAAGCATCTGCGCATCAGACAAGGGCGCACGCGTCGTGTCGGCAGGCACGGGGCGAATGGAGGTAGCGACCGTCATAGGAACCACGTTCCCGTGCGGACGTCCCGATAAACGGTCCAGCGGCGGTCAGTCCTCCGCCGCGGGGCGGCGGCGGGCGCGTTTGACCGACCCGCGCTGGCTCTTGGCCTCCAGACGACGGGTCTTGGACGCCTTGGTCGGCTTGGTCGCGCGGCGTGGCCGGGCGACGTGCAGCGCGCGGGCCAGACGTTCCTCCAGCCGCGCCAAGGCGAGCTCGCGATTGCGCGCCTGACTGCGAGCGTCCTGCGCGACCGCGCGGACGACCGGCCCGCAGCGGCCGATGACCCGACGCTTCTGCTCCTCGCTGAGCGCCTCGGAGGCGGCGACGTCGAAGCTGACCTCGATGCGCGACGCGGTCACGTTGGCGTGTTGGCCGCCTGGGCCGGAGGAGCGCGACGCGCGCACGACGAGCTCGTCGAGCGGGATGCGCACGGAGCGCGTCGGGTGCAGGGCGTCCTCGGGCATGGGCGATCGTGGTGGCTACCGCCGCACATCCTCGCAGTCGGCCGCCACACGGTCGTGGCCGTCGGCCAAGACGATGTCGTGGCCAGAGCCACAGCGGACCGTGTCGATCTCCCCGCGGACCACGTTGACGCGGTCGTCGCCGGAGCCGCCGGCGATCACATCGGGGCCGAGGTTGCCGAAGATCGTGTCGTTCCCGGCGCCGCCGGAGATGTGGTCGGCACCGCGGTCGCCGGTGATCTGGTCGTCGCCGTCCTCGCCGAAGATGCGGTCGTCGCCGGAGCGGCCGGCGATCGTGTCGTCGCCGGCGCCGCCGTGGAGCTCGTCGGCGCCCCACTCGCCGTCGACGTAGTCATCGCCTCCGCCGCCGAAGATGCGATCGTCGCCCTGCTTGCCGAAGAGCGAGTCCGGGCCTGGCGTTCCGCGCAGCAGATCGTTCTTCGGCGTGCCGCGGATCAGCGAGGTGGTCGTCGTGCCGGTCGCGGCCTCGGGTGGGATCGGCACGACCGACTCGCAGCCGACGAGGCGGTCGCGCGTGGGCGCGGTCGCTTCGACGTAGACGGTGTCGTTGCCGTCACCGCAGTCGACGCTGTCGGAGCTGTCGTCGGCCACGCGGATCGTGTCGTCGCCGTCGCCCGCGTCGATGATGTCTGGACCTGGACCGCCGATGATCGTGTCGGCGCCGGTCTCGCCGTAGATCTCGTCGGCGTCGTCACCACCGTCGAGGAGGTCGGCGCCGGCGCCGCCGTCTATGTAGTCGGCGCCCGTGCCGCCGGCGATCGTGTCGGAGCCGTTGTTGCCCTCCAGCAGATCGCGCGCGGTGCCGCCGTCGATGAGGTCGTCGCCATCGCCGCCGAGGATGTGCTCGGTGCCGGACTCGCCGTAGAGCTTGTCGTTGCCCGCGTTGCCCTTGATGAGGCGGTCGGAGCCGCGGCCGCCGTGGATCGTGTCGTCGCCGTCGCCGCCGTAGAGGCGCGCGTCGTTGCCGAAGCTCCCGCCGTCGATGAAGTCGTTGCCGTCTTCGCCGTAGATGCGATCGTCGCCGGCACCGCCATCGAGGTGGTCGTCGCCCGGGCCGCCGTGGATGCGGTCGTCGCCGGTGCCGCCGGTCGCCGTGTCGATCCCGTCGTCGCCGTTGATGGCGTCGTTGCCCGAGGAGCCGTTGAGGTGGTCGTCGCCGGCGCCGCCGTCGAGCCGGTCGTCGTAGGGGCCGCCCTCCAGGACGTCGTTGCCGTCGCCGCCGTGCAAGATGTCGTTGTCGCGCCCGCCGACGAGGCGGTCGTCGCCGCCGAGGCCTTCGAGGAGGTCGGGGCTGCGCGTGCCGAGCAGCACGTCGGCGCCCTCGGTGCCGAGCACGAGCGCCAGGCCGGGCTGGATGGTGACGTCGACCGCCTTGAGGCCGGCGGGCAACGCGACGGTCCCGAGGCGGCGATGCGCGTAGGGGCTCACGAGCGAGAGCGTGCCGGCGCCGCGATCGGCGACGTAAACGCGACTGCCGTCCGGTGCCCAGGCCGGCACGCCGGGCCCGCGGCCGGCGCGGAGGTGGTGGACGGCGCGGGTGGCGACGTCGACGAACGCGGCCTTCGCGCCGTTGGCGGCAGCGCCGATCGCCAGCTGGGTGCCGTCGGGGGAGAGCGCGATGCCGCCGCCGGCGCCCTTGCCCAAGGCAATGCCCTTGCCCTTGGACGCCTTCTTGGCGCCGGGTGTGATCGTGCGCAGCCGGCCGTCGGTCGTGGTGATCCAGGCGCGACCCGCAGCGAAGGCCGCGCCGGCGGCGCCCTTGACCGTGACGCGCCGCAGCAGCTTCGGCCGCCGGAGGTCGACCATCGCGACGCGGCCGCCCTTCAGCGGGATGGCCGCGAGTGAGCCGTCGCGGGAGATCGCGAGCGCGAGCGCCTTGCCGTGCAGAGCGATCGTGCGGTCGACGGCGAGCGTCCGCGCGTCGACGCGGAGCAGATGCGTTCCGGAGATGGCGTACACGTCGCTTCCGCCGGGCGAGACGCCGAGGGCGACGATCGGCGCGCCGGCCGCCAGCTGCTTGGGGCCGGTGTCGGCGGCGACCGCGCCGCCGCTGGGCGCGGTGCTGGTCGTCATCGGCACCGTGACGTCGGCGCCACGCAGGTCGATGGCCAGCAGCGCGCCGCCGCCGGCGGCAAAGCCCACCTTGCCGTCGCGGGTCACCGCCACGGCCGTGGTCGGGCCGGGGAGCGCGACCTTCCGGCTGATCTTGCCGGTCGCGACGTCCAGCAGCGCGACGTCGTTCGTCCCGGTGGCGATTAGCGCGACCCGCGCCTGGGCCGCCGCCGCGGGCAGGAGCATGCCGCCACAGAGGAGGGCGAGCAGCGCAGCGCGAACGCGAACGACCGAGGACATCCCTCCCGGTTCTGCGCCCCGCTCAGCGCTCCTGCACGTCGCGCGCATCGCAGACGGCGCGCACGACCTCGTCGGGATCATCGGTCACCGTCAGCAGCGCGACGTCGCGCTCGCCGACCATGCCCTCGGCGAGCAGCCGATCGCCGATCCACTCCACCAGCCCGGTCCAGTACGAGGTGCCGACCAAGATGATGGGGAAGTCGCGGATCTTGTCGACCTGCTCGAGGACGAGCGCCTCGAAGAGCTCGTCGAGCGTGCCGAAGCCGCCGGGCAGGACGACGAACGCGGTCGCGTAGCGCACGAACATCATCTTGCGCGTGAAGAAGAACTCGCAGGTCAGCGCGATGTCCTGGTAGGGGTTCGGCGCCTGCTCGAAGGGCAACATGATGTTCAACCCAACCGACGTCACGCCCGCGTCCTGCGCACCGCGGTTGGCCGCCTCCATCAGGCCGGGTCCGCCGCCGGTGATGATCGCGAAGCCCTCGCCACCGACGCGGCGGGCGATCTCGCGGCCCTGGGCGTAATACGGATCCACGGGCCTGACGCGCGCCGATCCGAAGAACGTCACGGCCGGGCCGAGATCGCGCAGCGCCTCGAAGCCGGCCTCGAGGTCGTGGCCGATGCGCTCCAGGCGCTCGGCCTCGGTGCGGGTCGCGAGCACGGCGCGGCGCTTGGTGCCCAGCAGCTCCTCGTCTGGCGAGGTGGGCGGATGGGGACGGCGAGCGGGCGTGGTCACGCGCGGGGTTCTATCCGACGTGGCCGCATGGCGGAGGCGGTGCGCGCCTCCCGAGCGCCCACCGCCTCCGTGTACCCCTGCGGAAACTGGTGCCTAGAGCCCGGGCGGATGCACGACCGTGTACCCGCTGGCCGGGCGCGAGGCGGTCTGCCAGCGCGAGCCGGTCCCCGAGCGGCCGCTGGTGTCGAAGCGCAGCCCGGCGACGACCATGTAGACGTGGCCGCTGTTGGCGTAGATGGTCACCCACTGGCCGGGACCCTTGTCGCCCCAGCCGGCGAAGTCGCCGGAGGTCAGCGCCGAGTCCAGCAGGCCGGCGCCGTGCAGCGCGTAGGAGACCGAGCCCGAGCAGTCATAGCCGGAGTCCTGCCATTTGCCGTGGCCGCCGCCGTAGTGGTAGGGCGTCTTGGCGATCTCGTTGCCCGCGGCGATGATCTGCTTGACCTGGTCGGGCGCGTCGGCCGGCGCGACGGCGAGGCCGTCGCTGCCGACGGTCGCCTTGGAGCCGGGCGTGAGCGCCGCCGGCGCCGGCGAGGTCGAGCCCGTGGCGGTGGAGTCGTCGCCGTCGACCAGCGAGCGCAGCAGGTCGATGTCGGCGGCGTCGGTGATGCCGTCGACGTCGACCTGCTGATCGGTCTCGAACTGCTTGATGCTCTTGACCGTGCCGGCGCCGTATTCCCCGTCGACCGATGTCGTGAAGCCCGCGCGCTTGAGGTAGTCCTGAAGGATCTTGACGTCGTGGCCGCTCATCCCCTTGCGCAGCGGGATGCGGTCGCCGAGGTGGTAGGTGCCGGTCACGGTGGAGCGGACGTCGAAGCCGCCGCTGGCGTTCTTGGCGGCCGAGCCGTCGGTCGCGCCCTTCAGGGCGGCGATCGTCCTGCCGTCGGCGACCCCCGTCGCCCTGAGGCGGGCGGCGCGCTGGAAGCGGCGCACGACCTTGACGGTGGTGGCGCCGAAGCTGCCGTCGGTCGCGGTCTTGAAGCCCGCCTGCGTGAGCAGCGTCTGGAGCGCCTTGACGCGCGGGCCGTGGTCACCGTCGCGCAGCGTCCTGCTTCCCACCTTCTTGGCCGCCGTCGCAGCCGGGGCTGTGGTCTGCGGGGCGGCAACCGGGGTGTCAGCCCCGGCGATGGCGGGGAGAAACAGGAAACAAGCGGCAGCGAACGCGTAGAAGACGCAGAACGCGGTCGAGCGGAACGGCAGGCGCGACAACGGAACTTACCCCTCTCTTTGGGCGCCTACGGGGTTAGCTGTCGGGCTCGCGCCAAGAGAGTGGCGCTACTTCGCTGATCGCGATGATTCGCCCCATGCCCGATATCTCGGGCCAGTGGGTCCCCCGCTCCCCGGCGATTGCTCGTCAGGGATTCGGCTGGTCAAACGACGGCGGAAGCGTAGCGAAGCCTGCGGCCGTTTGTCGTCATAACGACGTCCGCTGCCTGACTCACGCGACCGGGGGAGGTGGCTGCAGGGCGGCGAGTGCCACCGCCAGCGCGACCTCGGTGCGGGTCCGCAGCGAGGAGGCGAGCACGAACTCGCCGGGGTTGTGCGCCGCTCCACCGCGCGGGCCGAGCCCGTCGACGGTCAGCGGGATCGTCGCCGCGAAGTGGCTGGCGTCGCTGGCGCCACCGCGTTGCGCGGCGATGACGGGCCGGCCGAGAAACGCGCTCGCGCAAGCCAGCAGCGGCGCGGTCGCCTCACGGGCGTCCATGCCCGGCCACTCGCGGACGAGGCGCTTGGTGAGGGTCGCGCCGCCGACATCGGCGGGGACGGCGTCGAGGACGCGGGCGAAGGCGTCGAGGCGATCGGCGCGGACGTCGGCGATCAGCCGCCCGGCCGCGGGGACGACGTTGAACGCGTCGCCGCTGCGCACGACGGTCGGGACGGCGGTGAGGCGATCATCGCCGTGCGGATCGTGCTGGGCGGCGATGGCCTGGGCGGCGGTCGCGAGCGCGAGCAGCGCGTTGACGCCCTTGTCGGGGGCCGAGCCGGAGTGCGCGCTGCGGCCGTGGGCCAGCACCTCGACGGTGCCGGCGCCCTTGCGCTTGACGACGACCGCGTCGTTGCCGTCGGCGTCGCGCTCGCCGGCCTCGAAGCAGAGGCAGGCGTCGAAGCCGGCGAAGCGGTCGACGTGGCCGAATGGGCCGACGCGCCACTCCTCGTCGACGACGAGCAGCAGCGCGATCTCGGCGAAGAGGTCGGGCCGGGTGGCCAGCGCGCGCAGGACGCCGAGGGCGAGGATGTCGCCGCCCTTCATGTCGACCGTGCCCGAGCCGTAGAGGCGGTCGGGGTCTTGTGGATCGCGCTCGAGGACGCGGTGCTCGTCGTGGGCGACGACCGTGTCGAGATGGCCGAGCAGAAGGACGCGGCGCGTGCCGGTGCCGCGCACGCGCGCGAGAAGATCGGGCGCGTGGTCGGGCGAGGAGCACGGGACGCGTTCGGTGGTCGCACCGTCTGGCAGCAGCGCCGCGGCGATCGCCGCGGCCTCCTGCGCGCCGCTGACATCGCCCGAGGGCGAGGAGACGCCCACGAGCGCCTCGAGCTCACGCCCGGCGCGGTCGGCGATCGAAGCTGAACTTTCGGCGATCCACTGGTCCACGGGTTCTCTACAGTTGCACGTCATGGCCAAGGGACCGCGCGTGGGCGACACCGCCCCGGACTTCGAACTGGTGGGCACCGATGGGCCGTTCCGGCTCAGCGAGCATCGCGGCCAACGCGTCGTGTTGCTGTTCTACCCGGGCGACGAGACGCCGGTCTGCACGAAGCAGTTCTGCTCGTATCGCGATCGTGCGGACGACATGTCGGCGCTGGACGCCGTTGTTGTCGGCATCTCCGGCCAGGACGTGGAGTCCCACCGCGAGTTCACCTCGCATCACGGTCTGACCGTGCCGCTGCTGGCCGATCCCGACAAGGCCGTCGCACGGGCCTACGGCGTGACCCGGCCGGTCCTCGGAACCCAGCGCGCGACGTTCATCATCGACGCCGACGGCACGATCGCCTGGGCCAAGATCCACGCGCTTGGGTTGGACTACGTGGGCGTCGACGAGCTGGCCGCGGCGCTGGCGTCCGTCGCGCCGGCCGCGCCCGCCTCAGCCGAGTAGCTAACCGAGCACCTCGCCCAGCCGCAGCTCCAGCGCCCCCGCGATCGCGTCGCGGACCGGGCCCTCGTCGTAGCGCTCGACGATCGCGCCGAGGAAGCCCTCGACCACCAAGCGCTCCGCGGTCGTCTTCGACAATCCGCGCGAGCGCAGGTAGAAGATCTGCTCCGGGTCGATCTGGGCGATGGCCGCGGCGTGCGTGCAGCGCACGTCGTCGGCGAGGATCTCCAGACCGGGGATCGCGTCGGCGTGGGCCTTCTTGCCGAGCAGGAGGTTGCGTGCCTCCTGGAAGGCGTCGGTGCGCTGGGCGCCCGGGTCGACCTTGATCATCCCGCGCCAGACGGCCGAGGAGCGGCCGCTGATCAAACCACGGAAGGCCAGATCGCTCACCGTGTCGGGCGCCGCGTGCTCCTGCAGCGTGTCGTAGTCGACGTGCTGGCGTCCGCGCGTGGCGTAAGCGCCGGTGACCTTGGCGTGCGAGCCCTGGCCGTCGAGCGTCGACTCCAAAAAGACCTTGCCGTTGGCACCGCCGAAGGCGAGCGTCGTCCAGTCCAGCTGCGCGTCCTTGGCGACGACGGCGCGCTGGGCGCCGAAGACCCACGTCTTCTCGTTCAGTGATTGGGCGCCGACGTAGTGCAGCGTCGCGTTGTCGCCGACGACGATCTCGACGACGCCGTTGACGACTGCCTCCTCGTCGTGCGCCGAGGAGACCTGGTCCCAGACCTCGGCCTCGGCGCCCTCCTCCAGCACGATCAGCGTGCGGTGGTGCAGCGTCGTGCCGGGCTTGTCCTGGATCGTGGTGATCAGGATCGGCGCGTCGACCTTCGTGTTGCGCGGGACGTAGACGAGCGTGCCGTCGGTCCACTGCTCGGCGTTGGCGTTGGCGAAGAAGCCAGGACGCACGACGGTGCCAAAGTGGCGCCCGACGACCTCGGCGTGGCGCTCCAGCGCGACGCGCAGCGGAGCGACGATCGGCCCCTCCGACGTCGGCTCTGAGTCAGAAGGACCCACCGCGCCTTCAGGCGCGAAGAGCACCTTGTGCTCGGCGTCCGCGCCGGCCGCGACAGCCGTCGGGAACTGCGCGAGGTCCAGCTTGTCGATGGGGGTGAACTCCCAGCCGGGCGTGCCCTTGAAGGCAGGCACCTCGACGTGAAGCTGCGGCACCGAAGCCGCGACCGCGCTAGCCAATGGAGCCCTCCATCTGCAACTCGATCAGCCGGTTCATCTCGACGGCGTACTCCATCGGGAGCTCCTTGACGATCGGCTCGATGAAGCCGTTGACGATCAACTTGCCCGCCTCCTCCTCGGTCAGCCCGTGCGACATGAGGTAGAAGAGCTGCTCGTCGCCGACCTTGGAGACCGTGGCCTCGTGCCCGACGTCGACGTCGTCCTCGCCGATGCGGATCGTCGGGTAGGTGTCCGAGCGGCTGTGCTCGTCGAGCAGCAGCGCGTCGCACACGACCTTCGACTTCGAGCCGTGCGCGCCCTTGGCAACCTCGAGCAGGCCGCGGTACGACGAGCGCCCGCCGTCCTTGGAGATCGACTTGGCGAAGATGTTGGACGTCGTGTTCGGCGCGGCGTGCACGATCTTGGCGCCCGCGTCCTGGTGCTGGCCCTCGCCGGCAAAGGCGATCGACAGCACCTCGCCGTGGGCCCGCTCACCCATCAGGTAGACGGCCGGGTACTTCATCGTGAGCTTGGAGCCGAGGTTGCAGTCGACCCACTCGACCGTCGCGTCGGTCTCGGCGATCGCGCGCTTGGTGACCAAGTTGTAGACGTTGTTGGACCAGTTCTGGACCGTCGTGTAGCGGATGCGCGCGCCCGGCTTGGCGATCAGCTCGACCACCGCGGAGTGCAGCGAGTCCGACGACCACGTCGGCGCCGTGCAGCCCTCGACGTAGTGCACGTAGGAGCCCTCGTCGGCGATGATCAGCGTGCGCTCGAATTGGCCCATCGACTCGGTGTTGATGCGGAAGTAGGCCTGGAGGGGCATGTCGACGTGCACCCCCGGTGGGACGTAGACGAACGAGCCTCCCGACCACACGGCGGAGTTCAGCGCCGCCAGCTTGTTGTCGTTGGCCGGGATGATGGTGGCGAAGTACTCGCGAACGAGATCCTCGTGCTCGCGCAGGCCGGAGTCCATGTCCTTGAAGATCACGCCCTGCTGCTCCAGGTCCTCACGGACCTGGTGGTAGACGACCTCGGACTCGTATTGCGCGCCGACGCCGGAAAGGAACTTGCGCTCGGCCTCAGGGATGCCCAGCCGGTCGAACGTCTTCTTGACGTCCTCGGGGACGTCGTCCCAGGAGCGCTCAGCACGCTCGGAAGCGCGCACGAAGTAGTGGATGTCGTCGAAGTCGACCTCGGCGAGCATCGGCGATCCCCAGGTCGGCATCGGGCGGGCCAGGAAGTACTCCAGCGCCTTGATGCGAAAGTCGCGCATCCACTGGGGCTCTGACTTGAACTCTGAGATCCTGGCCACCAGCTCCGCGGTGAGGCCCTTCGGCGCCTTGTAGAGATAGTTCTCGGCGTCGTGGAAGCCGTAGCGCTCGGTGTAGTCGGCGTTGATCCCCCGCAGCTGCTCGTTCTCGGTCAGCACCGGCGGGGTGGTTGCGATCGTCTCGGGAGTAG